>CAZONK010000042.1:0-18169 GCA_964581095.1 uncultured Roseivirgaceae bacterium | reverse complement strand
TTAGATTACAACGGATTCCTAAAAGGGATAGACGAAAATAAATATATAATTCAAAGTGGAGAATTTAAACATTTAAACATTTTACTAAATACACATTGGAAATTTGTAACTTCATTTATATTGTCAACCTTATTCCCCGAATCTCATGAAAAGACACATCTATATTGCTTTGCAATGCGTTCTTTTAGTTGGATTTATTAGTTGTAGCAGTACCCAGAATACAGCAAATACCAGTAAGTCGCATGCGCGTGATTACGCACGATATACTAACCTGGCAGATGTACTTCGTACTCAACCAGGAGTCGTGGTTAAGGGTTATGGTGGTAATGTGAACGTTACTATACGCGGAATAAACTCCATAAATCTTGATACCCGTCCTCTTTATATTGTAGATAACGTACCGTTTGGGCGTGATTATTCAAGGGTTAATGATGCTGTTAATCCGGTAAATATCAAGGGTATAAATGTTTTAAAAAGTTTGGCTGAAACGAACCGCTATGGAGAAGAGGGAAGAAATGGCGTTATCATGATTCGTTTAAAGTCATTACCGAATACTCCGTAAAATATCCCAATCTCTATGTTATCTTGAGAACGCTGTACAGGGAATACCAGGGATCAGTAGGTTTTTAGATCCTCTCCCGCTTCTGAGTTCCGGTAGTAAATAAATTTTAATAAATGCTAAAAAAATAAGTCTAAAGGCGGTATTTGTAATTAATATGCTATGAAAACAGATTTTTGTTCATTTATTTTGATCAAAAATACTATTGTGAAACCCGTTCTTTTCTCGATACTCATCTTAATATCAAATAGTGCACTTGCGCAACACCAATTTGGGAAAATAACCCAGGATGAAATGAATATGGATCAATGCGCTTTTGATATGGAAGCCAATGCTGTTGTAATATTTGATATTGGCCAATCCTTATTTGTAAACACTAACGGGGGATTAGATATACAGTTTTCCCGTACACGAAGGGTAAAAATATTTAACAAAGATGGATTTGGTTGGGGAGAAGTTAGCATACCGTTTTATATGGATGGTTACGGGAAATCGGAGCGGGTTGAAAGTATAAAAGGTTTCGTATACAATGTTGAAAACAATATACTGGTTATTACAGAACTCGATCCCAAATCTATCTTTACAGAAAAAGTGAATGATAAGTGGAATCGCAAAAAATTTGCATTCCCAAATGTAAAGGAAGGCACAATTATAGAATACAAATACACAATGACTACACCTTTTATGTTTAATTTACCAGATTGGGAGTTTCAAGACAAAATTCCGGTAATATATAGTTCTTATGAAGCCCGCATGGTTCCATTCTATGAATACACATTCCTATTGCAGGGTGCTTCTAAATTCAGTGAACAAAACTCGTTTGTTAGTAAAGGAATAGAAAGGGTATATGCAAATGTGAAGTTTAACGATTACATCCATCAATATATCATGAAGAATATTCCGGCATTCGGAGATGAATCATTTATTACTTCTGTCGATGATTATATAATAAAACTTGATTTCCAGTTAGCAAATATCCACTACCCAAATGGATCATCAAAAAGTATAATTACTACCTGGCCCGAGCTCGCGAATGGCCTGCTCAAGAATGGCTCATTTGGGAAATATGTGAAGCAAAGTGAAAAACATGCAACCAAATCAATACTACCCAAAATGGATCTTTCGGGCTCAAGCGAAACTGAAAAGGCAAAAAAAATCATACTATATGTCAAGCAAAATATGGTGTGGAATGATCAATATAATCATTACACTTCAGACGATGTGAAAAAGATACTGATAGCACAAACAGGCAACAGCGCAGATATTAATCTTTATCTGACAGGTATATTACGAGGTTCAGGAATCAACGCTGCCCCTGTGTTGATCAGTACCAGGAGTCATGGAAAAGTTAACGAGAATTATCCATTTGAACACTTCTTTAACTCGGTAGTGGTGCTAGTGGAAACTAGCGAAGGTTCATTTTTAACCGATGGCACTTCAAAATATTTGGATTTCGATCAGATTTCTTCCGAATCAGTGAATGGCAAAGGGTTGGTAATACGTGAGGGATCTGACAACTGGGTGGCATTGAAGCCTTCTGGCAACTCGGGGGTTGCATCAGAATTCATTTTAACTCCTACTCCGGGAACGTCATCAGTGGCATTTAAATGGATTTCAAGTACTACCGGTTACGATGCCCTGGTTTACCGGTCAAGGTACAACGACGACCTTTCAGAACTAATATCTGGGTTGAAGGGAACTATAAAGGATGTAGACAATACAATGAGTACAAACTATGAATTACTTGACCAACCATACTCATTTTCATTTACAGGGAATTCGGAATCGGAAGTATTTGGAGATAATATCATGATTCATCCATTTCTAAATCAAACTCCGATTGAAAACCCCCTAAAACAAAAAGCTCGAAAATATCCTGTTGATTTTATTTACCCCCAAAGTCGTTCATATAAAAGCACTATTATAATTCCTGCCGGATTTAAAATTGATTCTAAACCTGAGAATTTCGAAATAGACAACGGACTTTTTTCTTTACGCATTCATTCGCGTAAAGATAATTCAAAGCTAATTGTTGAAGCAAAATATCTTTTTAAAAAATCGATCTATAAAACTAGCGAATACGCAAGACTGAAAGCATACTTTCGGTATATTGTCGATAAGTTGAACGAGTATGTAGTTCTTGTTCCTGAGTAAAATTAAACATATCCTTTCAAGGAACGATCACATTCCAAAATGGTATCAGGTTGACTTTTTCAAAACAACTTTTGTATTGTCGGCTTTTGAAATACTCTTTAAGAATTCAACAAACTCAGGGTATTTTTCCGATTTGAAACGACCTTTGTTAAATATCATTTTGCGTATATACAATAATCCATTTTCATCAACCTTACATTGCATGTTGTATGAACCAAAATCCGTATCTATGTTCACAGGTTCGGGAGCGTATTCTACATATACACCATCCGGAAACACATATTGAATCGAATCAATGTCCTGGTAACTGATTGTAGTTACTACATCCTGCGTTCTGTTTTCAATCTCTTTTGGCCACGATTTGCGACGGTTAAACAAGTTGGGTTTGAAAAACATACGCTTCCCACTCAGAGCCACAGGGTTTTTAAGTTTGATTTCTACATCTTCTACAATCATTGGAATTTCGTTCTTATGTTCAATGTATGAAACATTGAGGATATCAAAGTCGTTGAGATTTAGGTTTTTATATAACCACTTACGTTGTTCCTCCTTGCTATTCATTATCTGGTGATCCCTGTTCTCATACTGCAATCCTTTATAGCTTGTGTTAAATGTAGCTATGGCAATGCCATCGGTACCCAACGTTACAATTCCTTTACTGGATTGCACATTATCAAATAAATCGTATTTGGGGGTGTGGCCTACAACCCCTCCTTCATCAGTTATAAGCAACACATCCCGGTCTCCGGTAAAATATCCCACATACCCAAATGGATTTGTCTGGCTCGTACATTCAAGCCAAACCGTATCCGATTTTGTAGGAACTGCCAGGATCACATGATTGAATTGCCGGCTTGGAAAATCGGTGCGTATGTTAGGTTCATTTCTACCGGCCCGTACAAGTGTGTAGATGCTCTTAATATCCGCAACTTCAAGGAGCGATTTAGTATAATTTGTTAACGCTTTACAATCCCCATATCCATTTTCATCCACATAGGTTGCACTAAATGGTTGCCATCCCCCAATGCCCAATTGAACGCTAACATAACGTGTCCGATTTTGCATGTATTCATACACAGCCCTGATGGCTTCCTTTTCAGTTTTTCCACTGGTTATCTTCAATATCTCTTTTGTCGTTGCTTCAGGTACGTCATTAAGTCCCTCGTTCAACTGATTTTGCCACAGTCCAATATCTTTCCAGCTCTTCATGCTGCCTGTGTAACCGCCCATTTCAAACCTATCAGGAGCGGTAATAACAGAAGGTACAATTTCGCTAAGATCAGGTCCATAGGATTCTTGTTTAAAAGCAGGAATGTCATTTAGCACCCATTGATATCTTTTCAAACCATTGACAGTACTAATTTTTACCGAAAATGGCATTTTTGTTTCAACGTGTCGAAGGTTGATGTCATCAGGAATCAAAATATCAAGTGTCGCATTTTGAACAGAAACTTTAGAATGGTATTGTGGATACCAACGTGGATAGAACATCAGTCCATCTATAGTCACTTCATAATCGTACTCAACAGTAAAAGGATAAGAAGGATAGCTCATTTTTAAAATCTTCACCCGGTCATCTTCATAAATCGAAAAACCGGAAACGCTACTCTCATCCAAAATTTCAGATTTTTTCAGGCTCCTGACAAACTTCCCGTTTTTATCATATAACGATGCCTTAAGATTTTTTACTTTCGTATTTTTATCATAATGTATATATTCAGCTGCATGCGATTTACCCGTTTCATTTAAAATCGTAATCACTTTCTTTACTTTTTTTGTTGCAGTTCCAATAGTATGAACAGCAAAATAAGTATCATACTTTCGAATCACGACACTTGCCTGATCCTTCAGTTCCTTTGGAATGTTTGTAGAGGCATACTCCTGCGCAGATAGGAAAGCAGGAGCGACTCCCAATAATAAAACGATAAATCTCATTACATCTTCTTTAGTACAATTTGCTCAGCATGTTTGGAAACGATAATATTATAAAACCTTTTAAGTGCCGGATATTCGTCAGGTAAAAATATAGCCTTATTTATAGTGTAAATGTTAGTAACGCTTAATTTGTTACCAATCTGTTGAGCCAAAAACTGAAATTTACCGGCGTTATCCGGAAGAACTATATTTACCGGTTTTGGCAGATCATCAACAATATATCCTTCAGGGAGTTTAATCGATATCATATAGGATTCTTTTATAGGATATGCGAAATCAACAGGGAAGGTACGTTTTTCCAATTTAAATGGGTTTTCTTTCATGCCTTGAGTAAGCAACGGGTTGATGAACATTAAATTCCCAGCTGATTCAACTACCTCGTTAATTTCTACTTCATAATTCTGTGAAAAAGGTTTGTTCATTTCTGATTCTCCTTTAAATCCCGATGAGGATATCTCCCACATTTTATTTCCTTCCTTTACATCATCAATAAATTTTTCCTCACCTTTCTGAATATACTTTTTCCTATTATTATAGGCTGCATAACCTTTACTTGTCAGTAACATCTGTCCATTCATCACTCCATCTTCTGACAAATCAAGCTGACAGAAAAGTGAATTTTCCGATAAATTAGTTGACATCAGGTTTATCCATCCTGGGGAAGAATCGGATATCACCCGGCCCTGGCCATTTAAACATCGAACTGGAAGAACCCCGCTCGGCATATATTTGTCTGTAGCGTCCAACAATAACATTGCGTCACCGGTTCGAACCAAACAAATTACATAGTTAAATTGTTTTGACATTGCAAGGTAATCCCGTATGATTCCATGATTTCTAGTACTTAACAATACAGGATCGGCATCAAGATTTAATCTTTGTAGAGCCGCGACCAGCATGAGATTGATATCAGCAGAGTTACCTGATTTTTGCTCCCATGCCTTTTTTAAAGTTGTATTTACATACTTCCCGTTATTTCCGTTCCATTCCATTTCCTTTTTCAAAAGGGCCATGGTATTGGATATCTTTGAAGAATCATCGAGGTTTTCAAATTTTTCCAAATCCTGTTTCAGAAAACCAATTTGTTTAATTGCCAAACCAAAATACTGCGATTCCAGGAACGTTTTGTTTAAGCTGGTCCAATCTCCCATTACCGATTCATATGCTTGATTAGGATATTTTCTGCCCCTTAACTCAAATTCAATTTTTGAAACGTAATTTGAAGCATTGTTCAAATAGGCTTCCTTTTTGAAAGCGGGTACATCTTTGGTAATCCACAGATATTTGTTTTCCTGGTAGTTAATTGTATTATGATCGAAAGTTGTTGATCTACCTTCAACCCGATCTTTTGTAGTAATTGTAAGCTTGTTTGATATTGTTGATTTATCAAATACAGTAAATGGATGATACCCCGAGGATACCTGCTGATAATCAAAGTATTCCGGGATTGTCACTTCATACTGACTATACACTGTAGGAATTTCTGATTGAAACTCCCAGGTTCTTAGATTAAAAGTAAATGGGGACATAATTGTATACTGATACTCAATTACTGATGATTCCTTTACGTCGGGCATCGTAAATTTTTTAATGTTCCAATTGGCGTTATACCCTTCCCTGAATATGCTTGATTTCTCCAGTTTACTTTTAACCAACTTCCCATCTCCCAGGTTATAAGTATATCCTTTTATTACACTAGCTGATTCCTTACCATTGCTGGAATGATAAACAGGAATCTCAACATCAGCGTATCTATACCCCTCCTTATCCAGAATTTTTACCAGTTTATAACGTTCAAAATAAAAAATGAATCCTTCACTTTGGCTGTACCGGAAATATGATCTTCCATAATCTGCCAAAACAATTGCAGATGCACTGGAATCGATATTTTGATGGTTTTCTTTTAAAATGGAAACATCCAGCTTACCGAATTTAGGTTTGGGTTGCTTCTGACCAAAAAGTTGGAAAGAAAGGAGAAGTAGACATAATGCATTTAAGGCTCTCATAATCAGAATGGTTAGGTGTGCTGTTGGACTATACTATCCATATTCAAATGAATGCATGAAACCTGAATATTGCAATAGCAAAAAGCATGAATAAATGACATGAGGGGTGTGTAATTGAAAATTAAACTGAAATAATTCTTGAATATGCGATTTGAATGAGTTGACGTCGATTCGGTTTTTAAAAATACATTTCCAGATGTCAGATTGATGTCAGGAATTTATGAAAATTGAAGAAAAGTATATAAAATGTTCATTATCATGGAAAAACATACATCAGTTTTTAACTTTCACGAGCATTGAAATTATCTTTTTTCATTGTTCACTACTCATATCAGCTCCCTTCAATCGCCATATTCAAAAAATCATTCAATGGTTTGATCAGTTTATAGTAATCAGTCGCAACTTTAAGAAACCCGTTTCCGACAACGGTTTTGTCTTGTATTTTTTTGAAAACGATAAAATCTTTGTGTTTGAGCAGCTCCACATCCGGATGATCTGCAGCGTATCCTTTGGGAGGCCTTTTCAATTTATCACCCTGAAGTTCTTTAAAGGCTTTATGAAATTTGGGATCCTCTAAAATGGAATGGATTAAATCCGGGTTATAATCGATCTCCTGCCGGATCCTGTTCAATATTTCAACTTCAGGATGGTACATACCGCCGGCAACAAAACAATTGTCAGGTTCAATATGGAGGTAATAGCTTGCAAATGGACTTTTCCTCCCCTGTGGACTTATGTCAGCCCCAAAGTTGGTTTTGTACGGCGACTTATCATTGCTGAACCGGACATCGCGATAAATCCTGAAAACACATTTTTTTGGCTCCAGCGTTGCTATATCTTCATCAAAAACTGATATTTTGTCGATCAGTAACCCGATAAATTCAACGAATACGGCATACGCATGTTGATACTCTTCCTTATTGGCAGCAAACCATTCCCGGGTATTATTTTTTGACAGTTTTGATAAAAATTCCAGGATTTCTTTTATTTGGGACATATATTAAATTTATTGAACTAATCATTTAGGTATTATAAAAGAACTAAGTTTAATATCAGAAGAACAACCCCCATAATCCCCCTTTTTTAAGGGGGAATATTGGAACTGAAAATTTCATTTGTGTTATTTTGCATGAATTCTTACCCTATTAAAGAGGTATGTATTCAGGTTTTATAAAGTACAACCTTTATTTAATTTCTTTTTCCCAAGTTTACAAATGCATTCATGACATTAGTCATGGCTATGCCATAGCATTATATTTTTGTACTGTTTTTAATTTTTCCAATCAGATAATTATTATTTGACCAATAATCCTTAATCAGCCAGTTTAAACAATAATAGTTAGATGGTTAGTTCTATAAATTTACTTAAACAATTTACAATTTAATCCGTCCATTAATGATATGAAAAGATCATTCAACATTATTATCTGCCTAGGCATCCTGTCTGCACCTGTAATTGCACAGGATACCGGAGATACCTCTGTAAGCTACATTGGTAATGAAGGGGTGCTCATTACTTCGTCAAGCAAAAATGTACTTATTGATGCTTTACATACATTCTATGGACCTGAATATTTATTCCCAGATGAAAACCTTCGATCTGACATCATCGAAGGGAATGGGAAATTCAGTAAAATTGACCTGATCCTTGTATCTCATGTTCATGGAGATCACTTCAACCCTTCGCTTGTAGCCCGGTTTCTTCGAAGTCATCAGGAAACTACGCTTATTTCTTCAAACCAAGTAATTGATAGTGTTTTACTATACCTTGAAAACCCCGATGATAAGTTACTATCCAGAATTAAGGCATTTTCAACTGCGGATTTACAGAAAAAATACTCAATAAATGGCATTAACTTAACCCTCTATACCTTCCCTCATGCAAGTGAACGCTTTCAGTGGATCCAGAACACGGCAAGCCTGGTTGACATTGGTGGGGTCCAATTCCTTCATACAGGTGATGCGGATATCAATAAAGAGGATGTTGGAAATTTCAAAATCCATCAAAAAGAAATTGATGTGGGAATATTTCCATACTGGTTCCTGACCAGCGAACAAGGAGCTGAAAATGTTAAAAGTCTGATCAACCCAAAATGGTACATCGCCATACATATACCACCCACTGCAAGTGAAGGAAACCTGAAGAAATTAAGCATTTCCTGGCCGGGCGTGATCGTATTTTCAAAAAAAGGGGACTCCATTTCATCATGGAAATGAACCTTGTCATTTGAATGTATCTAAAAGCGTCTCAAGTCCAATCCCCCTTGACGCTTTCAACAATATGGTGGCATTTTGAATGGGGTGTTCATTGAGGTATTCAGCGAGGTCTGCCTTTGTTTGAAAATACAAAGATCCCTTTACTTGTGGATGGGCATATTGCATCTCATTTCCAACAAAATAGCATTGATCAAAATGGCATTCATTAACAATCTCCCCAATTTTTTTATGCTCTTCTTCAGCGTAACTGCCCAACTCAAACATATCCCCGAGAATCACAACTTTATTAGCAACTTCCATATTTTCAAAATTGAGTAAGGCAGCTTTCATAGATTCAGGATTTGCATTATAGGCATCCATTATCAGTGTATTGGATCCAATTTTTAGCATTTGCGAACGGTTGGCATCCGGGCTATACTCCTCAATAGACTTACTTGCATCTTCACCTTTAATATCAAAATACTTAGCTACACATAATGCAGCAGTAATATTTGAAAAATTGAATTCCCCGATAAGTTTTGTGTAATAAGTTTTGCCGTTTGACTCAAAGGCCACTGCAGGATTGGCGGAAATAAACCGGGTTGTACTAAAATCATCCTCAGAAGGATACAAAACCGGATTATTAACCCTTTTGCTCATATTCATCAATATTTGGTCATCTGAATTTATAAAAATGGTCCCCTCATTTTCAATCAAAAACTGGTAAAGCTCACTTTTGGCTCGCAGCACTCCTTCAATACTTCCAAATCCTTCAAGGTGTGCACGACCGATATTGGTGATCAACCCGTGGGTAGGCCTCGCAATGTTGCACAAAAAGGCGATTTCACCAATATGGTTTGCTCCCATTTCTATGATAGCAATTTCAGTTTTCGCATCGATTTGGAGCAGGGTAAGAGGTACACCAATGTGGTTATTAAAATTACCCTTCGTGGCAGTTACATTATACTTTGTTTGTAAAGCTGACTTCATCAATTCTTTTGTGGTCGTCTTACCGTTGCTCCCTGTCAGCCCTATTACGGGAATATCGAATTGCGCGCGGTGGTGAGCCGCCAAATCCTGAAGCGTATGCAGCACATCTTCAACTACAATGTACCTTTCATCCTTTTTATAGGAAGTTTCATCAATAATTGCATAAGCAGCGCCTTTGTCCAATGCAGCTTCTGCATATGCATTGGCATCGAAATTCGGTCCTTTTAAAGCAAAAAAAATCTCTCCTTTATTTATTTTCCTGGTATCTGTACAAATTCCATTGCTTTGGAGAAACAGATTATATATATTGTCAAGTGTATTTATTACCGACATAAGAATTCAAAATTTTACCAATCAAAGCTATGAAAAAAGTAAACAATTCACTGGTCCTGTTCTTTGTATGTTTCGTTGTATTCACCAACGTTAATGCACAGGATACAATCAGGGAAGAAGTGAAAACGCTTGATGGAATTATTGAGGCATTATATGGATCTATTTCGGGTGAGGCAGGCGTTGACCGTGACTGGGAACTATTTCATGTTCTATTTACAGAAAATGCACAACTGGTCCCTACAGGAAAGAATGAGGAAGGAGTCGTAGGTTTCCGATCCATGAAACCATCCGGATATTCTGAAAATGCGGATTCATATTTAAAAGAAAATGGGTTTTTCGAAAACGAAATATACAGGGTAAAAGAAGAATATGGCCCTGTTGTGCACGTCTTCAGTACGTATGAGTCAAGAAGATCCGCTGCTGATGAAGAACCTTTTGCGCGTGGAATCAACAGCATTCAATTATTCAATGACGGAAACCGGTGGTGGATCATGACCATCTACTGGTCAGCTGAAACAAAGGATAACCCTTTACCAGATAAATATCTCCCGCATTAATAAATTCGAAGAGTATATGCGTGGTTCAGCTGATATGTGGGCTAAAGCCCTGTCCGTTTTTTTAACTTTTAAGTCCACTCCATAAATAGCGTGGTTTGTCTTAAAACTGTTTTTCGATTGGTTCATTATCCGGGGCTTTAGCCCAAAACCTTTTTTGACGGCGTAATAAATGATGGGGTTAGTCTAAAATAACTCATTCAAGTATAATTTTGATTTAAAATTAGTACTCCAGGCCTTATCTTTACAGTGAATCGGAGGAGTATGGGAAAGTGGATATTAGTTGTCCTGTTATTGGGGGTCATTTCACCTCTATATTTATTTGCGCAATCATATAGCTGGAATACAAGCATCCCCGTTGTAGTGGACGATCGCTCCCTGGAAATCCCCTGGGCAGGAGGCTTAAACTCCGCTCAACCCGGAACTATCGATCTCAACAATGATGGAATCAACGATCTGGCAATATTTGACCGGACCTCTAATAAATTCTCCACCTTCCTGGCAGTAGATAATCAATATGCATTTGCTCCCGAATATGCTTCGCTCCTGCCTGCAGGTTTAAAAGGGTGGGTATTATTTCGTGATTTTGATTGCGATGGGTTGCAGGATATTTTCACCCATGCACCATTTGGAATAAAAGTATATCGAAATACAAGTAATGGGGGGATCCTTTCGTGGGAGAAAGCTGCAGATCCACTCTTTACCCAAGGATTTAACGGCCAGGTGAACCTACAGGTGAATATTATTGATATGCCTGGAATTGATGACCTGGATGGCGATGGGGACCTTGATATTCTTGTCTATAATTTCGCTGTGGGTGCGCGTATAGAACATCATAAAAATATGAGTATGGAGAATTCGGGTTCGTGTGGACTTGAATATGTAAGGGTTACTAAATTCTGGGGTTATTTTGAAGAATGTATTTGTGACTATTTTGCTTTTGATGAATCCTGTGATGATCTGATACTCCCCGGGGGTAGAATAAAACATGTTGGTGGGAAAACTATTTTAACCATTGATACTGATAACGATCAGGCAAAAGAGATTCTCATCGGACAGGAGGATTGCGAACCGCTTTACTTTCTGAAAAATGATGGTACCCCTGACTCAGCCCGGATGAATTCATTTACTAATTTTTTTTCCGACTCACTTAATCCAGCTTCTTATTTTACATTTCCCGCCGGTTATTATGAAGATGTTGACTTCGATGGAAAAAAGGATTTCCTTTCTTCAACAAACTTCTACTATAATTTCAACAATGAAATTGACTACCAAAATAGTCTATGGTTTTATAAAAATACAGGTACCAATGCATTCCCTGACTTTCAATTCCAAACCACAGGATTTCTGCAAAAGGATATGATTGATATTGGCGAAAATGCCAGCCCGGTTACCGCCGATTTTGACAAAGATGGTGATCAGGACCTGTTTATTGGTACCCGGGGAACCATTGAAAATGCAGCTTTTTCAGGTTCTATCTGGATATTCGAAAACACAGGAAGTCATACCACCCCTTCTTTTGAACTTTTGGATGATAACTATATCGATTTACAATCACTTGGTTTGACGGAACTAAAACCACAATTTGATGACTTAAACGGTGATGGTAAAACCGACCTGGTTATTTCGGGTACTGACTCCACCAGGAAAGCCAAAATGTTTGTACTCTACAATAAAAGCAGTAACATTTTTTCATTTGACATCAATGAACTATCAGAGATTGTGATTGATATAAAATCTGATGATAAGTATTGCATATCCGATATCAATGATGATAATTTGTCAGACATACTTATTGCAAGGCAATCCGGTCAGCTCGATTACTACAAAAATTCCGGTTCCTCAACTGATCCGGAATTCACATTGATTGAAGAGGGGTTTTATGAAATTATAGCAGATTTTGAAAAGAAATTTTTGACCATAGAGGTTGCCGACATTGATGCAGATGGAACGGACGACCTGGTTACCGGCGACCAGCGGGGTCAGGTTCACTATTATCCTGACTTTTTAAGTTCGTTAAACAATCCCAAACCAGAAATTGAGCTACCGGTATATAACTCAGTAACAGATGCAATTGAACCGATAAACCTGGGTAACTCCTTTACTATCTCCTTCTCGAAATTATACGACACACAGGAACCTGTGTTGATAGCAGGCTTAATGACAGGAGGGATACATCTGTTACAAAGTAGTACTTCAACTACCAACCCCAATCCCGATGATGGTTTCGACGTCCTCATTTACCCGAACCCTGTGTATAGGGCAAACGGGGGAATCATCACTATCAACAGTACGAGGGAAGGAGAAATACAAATACTCAACATTATTGGACAACCAACTTCAAGACCTGTTTCAATAAAACCAGGTACACCTGTTTATTTTGATATGCAATCACTCCCGGGTGGGGTTTACCTTTTCAAAACGCAAAGTACGGGAGGGAAAATTATAACTAAACAAGTGGTGGTAATAAATTAGGGTTTTAACATTTGTAATTATTGGGTCTTGTATGTGGAAACGCAAGATGGAAAATGAATCTTTAATTTATGAATTTAGATTTTAATGCTTTGAAAATACTAAAAATGAAAATTATTAATAAAAAAATCCCAATCACTATTAATGCAGATGATTGTTGGTCAGTAATTGAACTATCATCATCGAATGCTAATTGAAAAATAAACAAAGCACCTAATAACGAAAAAAATGGAGTTATGTATTGCATAATAAGCTTTTTCAAATTGTAATATTTAATTTTCTCAAAAGATAACTAGTTCATAATAAGTTTGATAATATGAGCCTGACTTTCTTTCTGTTAACTCATTCCAAAATACTACTTATCATATATGATAGGGATGCCAACAGCAATGGTAGTACTCGCAACTGCAAAAAAGCACTCCCAAAATGAGACCATCGGAATAGTTAAAACGAAACTCCTAAATATCACTATTCCTGTTTTTGACTTTACTAGTCTTTTTGAAGAATCCTGAAATTAATGCCAATGAAGAAGAACCGTAAAACAATACTTGTAATAAAATCTCAGTTTTTTGGCTTTTTAAAATAAATGGTAAGCCAACTACATAAAGAAGGATAAGGGATATAATTGCGACTACTACACTTAGTACTGTAATTAATTTCCACACAATAAAAAAAGATTTATGAAAAGTTTAACCTGAATCAGAAAGAGCAATAAAATTAGTTAATACTAAAACTATTTTCAGGTTAAACTCAATGACTACCAAATGGAATAGACAAAGCATGTAATTCCACACCTTTCATTTCAGATTTTGACAACATTTAAAATCGATTCAACCTTTGTTTCCCCTTTAAACTCTTTCATAAGGCGACCATCTTTCCCGTAAATAAAACTATTGGGGTAGCTGAAAGTCTTAAACACTGCAGTTAGTTCCAGATAATCGACCTGCCCCCATATAATGTTTGCGTGGTTCAAGAGGCCATAGGTTTCTCCAAATGATTGTATAATATCAATTTCTTCCGCAGATATAAAAACGATCATTGCCTCATCAAACTGGTCTATGTTTTCGGAGATGCTCAATGCTTCGTACTGACAGTGCTCACATTCCGAATTAAAAAGTATTAGAACCATAGGTTTGGGATTAACGTAGGTGATTTCATTCAGTTGAACAGGATCTCCATTCAAATCCTGAAAAGACATGGACGGTATAGAAGAAACGATTTCCTTTCTGATTTCTTTTTGTCTGAGTTTACTGACAGACAAATAACCCAACCAACTCACCAGACCAACTACTATAATGATAATTACAGCAAGTAAGGTTTTTCTCATGTTGAAAAATTAATCATGAGGAATATCACAAATACCTGCAAAACAATCCAGGCCGATCCGTAAGATGCTACAACTATTCCCATCGTCTGATTAAAAGATCTCCCAAGTACCTGCTTAAGTCCATACCCAAGTAACATCCAGTAAGCCAATTCAAAAACACTGATCGATTTGAGAAGCGGAGTAAACCAGGGACTGGTTTCGGTAACATCATCAAACATATTATCCAGCGACAATGGTGCATAGTTCATTAAATCCTGCAAGGAGTAATCCCGTTCTATAAATCCAAACCAAACCAGTTTCATGATTAACGGTATAAAAATTATAAATTCTGCAAGAATAGTTATCTTAAATATTTCTTTAAATTCTACTTTTAAACCGATGATAAATACTCCCATTAACAATACACAGGAAATTAGAAAAAACTTGATAAGATAGATTACTGGCATGAAAAGATAACCCACCCATAACCATTTATTTTGTAGCTCGATTAACTCGACAATTCTTTCATAAGCTAATTGTTCACCGTAAAACTGGAAGTAAAGTTCATCGCTGTTCAATGCATAGGACGTTACGCCAGTCAGGAATGCCAAGAGCGTAAGAAAGATGACCAGGGATTTCCAATGGTTGATACTAACAATATTAATATAAAGTTCGATCAATTTGGGATGAAGTTTTGAAGAAAATGTTTGAAAATTGTTTTGAATGAACCTGATTTACACTTTTATGGATTTTAAAACTTACACACTATTAAGGAGGAGGTCGAGTACAATCCATATTTCAAACGAAAAAAATTATGAAATTGTTATTTAGCCCAAATTATTAGACAAAAGCTCAAGCCTTCCATTTTCTCGAACCCTTTTACACTTTCAATAATTATCAGTTAAGACAAATTATTAAATTAAATAGGTGATATGAAATATTTTAATACTTAGAATTCCAATTGCTAGAAAATAGAGAATGTTAATCTATTATGTGTTTTTGGTAATACGTTTATCTGCCTTTATCAAGATGATTATATACAATGAAATAAGCAACGCATTAAAAATGTAGAAAACCAATTTCATATTAAAAGCAAAAAACACTATTATAAAATTACCTAACAATGCCACTCCACCAATCGCAAAAGCTAAGAGAAATCTCTGTGAGATATATTTACTTTTATTAAAGGTATTCAGGAAAGCACCTATTGTAACGCCGCAAAAAACAATGAAAACGATGGTAAATTTAAGCAATGAATCATCGTTGCCAGAGTATTTTGCGATAGCAATACCGATTAAGCTCAAGAGTTCAATGAATAGAGAGATATATAACCAAAATTTTCCGTTCTTAAACATATATTTTTGTCTGTTTACTAACTAATAACAGGCAAAGAGTATATTCTCTTTAAAAGAGCTTACTCGCTTTGTCTTAATGCTTACAGATCTGCACAAGCTGCAATGGCTAATGCAGTATATGCAACACCTACTACAAAACCTGCACCAGCACTTACCATTCCAAATGCTGTAGACCAAAGAGCACCTACGATACCGATAGAAATACCACAACCCCAAGCAGCTAAAGAGGCTCCTCCTTCAATTTCTGTCATTCTCTCAAAAGATAATTCTTTCATAATAATATAAATTTTGGTAAAAAATAATTTTATAAACATAATCTCAATCCAATGAAATTTCCTTTCAGTGCCCTTATTAAATTTTATTTGAAAAGATATAACTTCGATCCGGTTTGGAGTATTCGATCGGTCCGGGGGTAGAGCATCGCAAGGATTCCATAATATTATATACGGTCCGTTCGGTAACACCCAGTTTTATGGCAAGTTCCGCGGGAGATCCAGTTTTGCGTTTTTCGATAAGCTCCATGATGTACAAAATTCTTTCGTAGTATTTTAAGCCGGACATAAGTGTAAAATATTAAAGTTTAAAATTTAGTTTTGGTTTATCAATAGTGAATAACCCTTGCTATAGTCGTTATCCGTTTTGATGAGTTGCTCATGATTACCGGAACAAGCAATCTTTCCCCGATTCAGGACATAGATTTTGTCAGTTTTCCTGGCAAGGCCCAACCGGTGTGTAACCACTAATATACCTAAGTGGTGCTTTCGAATCACCTCCCTTAAGTGCTCCATTGTTTTGTGTTCCGTATCATAATCCATAGCAGAGGTAGATTCGTCCATGATGAGAAATCGGGGTTGCTTATAAAGTGCCCTGGCAATAGAAACAAGCTGCTTTTCCCCACCTGAAAGATTTACTCCCTCTTCTCCACAGAGTGTTAGATAGCCCTGTGGCCAGCTTTCGATAAAAGTCCCAATAATCGATCCTTTGAAAAAATTTACACACTTTCCCATATCGTTAGGATTGTTGCTCATACAAATGTTATCTATTACCGTTGAATTGAATATTTTCTCTCTTTGGGCCACAACGGCAATTTGTGAGCGCCACTTGTCGATTTGAAATTGTTTTCTATCCTTTCCGGATATGCTGATTTGCCCTTTCTCGGGAGTATAATGCCCTTGGATTAAATCCACCAAAGTGCTCTTGCCCCCTCCAACTTGTCCAAAAAGGGTAATTATTTCGCCGGTTCTTATGTCCATATTTATGTCAGCAAGCAAAGGCTTTCTTCCGGGAAACCGAAAGGTGAGATTTTGAATCGAGATGCGGTCCTCTCTATAGTTTGTTGAAATCGGGATTGTTTTATCGTCTGTTTTCGGTTCCGTTTCCAGTATAATAAGTTCATGCATTCGGTTGAAGGCCACCTTGGCTTCCTGGATATGTATATTGGCGATCATGAGGCCTGCCAGGGAAGGGATCATTGACCCGGCAACGGTCACAAGGGCCATGAGCTCCCCTAGTTGGATCTGGCCTTGCAGGACATACCAGACACCTGCGGCAAAAATTGAAATGACATAAACGCTCACGGCCAGTTCCGTCACAAAGCCGAACCGGGTGCCCAATATCGATAGCTCATAACCTTTCGTTTGGTAATGATCATATACTACATTAATCCTGTCGTAGAAGGTGTTTTCCTTGCCAAAGGATTTTATAGTGCCAATCCCGGTGAGCGTATCAACATATTGTGATTCGTTTGCACTGTGGGCGACCATTACTTCCTTTTGCTTCCTGAGGATATTTGCATGGTATCGCCAGGCAATGAATAAGAAAACAACTATACTGGAGACCGAAATCAAACCTACAGGTACCGAAATGATGAACAAGTAAACGGATGAAATAATTACCACAAGGCAGCTGATCAGTACATTTCCTGTAACCAATGCAACGGTGTTTCGTATACGCATGGAGTCGTTCATCCTGGCAATAAGGTCACCTGTGCTGTACCCTTTGAAATATGACATAGGTAACCGGATAACTTTATCCAGAAAAGACCGGATGATCCGTAGATTCAGGTCTTTGCCCTGGCGAGCCATAAATACCCCCCGGATCAATCCCAGGACTGTACGTGCTGCGAGTAAAACCATCAATGCAATGAACCCGATCAGGATCTTTTCTCCATCTTCGTTGGGCAGGAAATCGTCAATAAGTTTTTGTAAAAAAATAGCCATGGACAGTCCCAGAATCGCCATGACCAAACCAATCACTGCGGAAACAACCAAAATGGGTATATCATCCTTAATAAGTGACTTAAACCAATT
>CAZONK010000041.1:0-18270 GCA_964581095.1 uncultured Roseivirgaceae bacterium | reverse complement strand
GGACATGGGAACTCATTTCAGGACGGGTCGCTGTTGTCATGCAACAAGATCTTTAGTGAATTCAATTATCTCCTCAATCTCATTAGGCATAAACACCCCTAAAATACCATCGGGGTCAACATTGGTAAATGGTTCCCGTACAAGGTCTGTTTTTTCGATCTTGCCCGTTCTGAGAATAAATGTCCTTAACGTCCGAATAAACTGGATCTGCTGCTGGCTGTAATTATTATGCTCAACAATAAAAGCATCGAACTTCTCTGTTACCTCCTGGGTAAAAGACTTCAGGTCTTCCAGCCCGAGGATATAATTTATAAACTGGATAAACTTTGCCCGTTTATTATCATACACCCGCCTGAGAAGGTCTTCTGTCACCCAGGGGTCTTTATCCTGTAAAATGTTTGCTAATTCTTCAATCTCCTCCTCAGAAAGTTCTGCCCCTTGCTGTAGTTTTTGTAGTACAAAGTTAGAAGTAACCATTTCCTTTATCACCGCCTCTACCTTTTCCCTGTACTTTACTACTGTTAGACGCTCGTTTTCCGGCCCGAACTTGACATATTCCTTAATAACTGTTTCATCCCTTATATCAAGTTCTTCTTCTTTCAATTTTATGCTATCATCGCCAAGGAATTTCATTAATGGACCTATCCGATCTACCAGTTCTTCAAGATTGGGGTAGCCAAACCTTTTCCACCAAACTGGTTGTATCACCTGATCTATGTAGTTTTTCTCCTTAAGCACGACATTGATGGTCATGGGTAAACTATCAATTTGCTCAACTAACGCATCCTTTAACACCTCAAACTTGTCAGTATCCTGGTAAAGGTGGGTGGTTGCCAGTTGCACTACATGAAGCTCAAAGCGCATTGCTTTAAAGTCTGATTGGGAACGTGCCCGCATCACAGGTGCTATTGATCTTTTCAGGTCTCCAATCTGTTTCTCATTGGTTCGCCTCCAATAATCCGGTTCCATAACCCGATCGATGTCAAATTGGGCTTCTTGTACAATCACAGAATTGGAAGGAAGTGATAGAATATCTTCCTTAATCTTTTTCTCCACCAGCTCTACTACCACATCATTCTCATTCTCCAATGCAGCCTCTAATTCCTCCAATCTAGATTCAAACAAACGTATTGGTAATGCTTTCTGGCCTTTCATCTCCCGGCCTTTTGGTGTGATCTTGAAATATTCAAAATTTTCCCAGGTATCCATTATCAGAAACTTATCCTTCTCCAGGCACCAGGGCTTTACATGGTTTTCATCCAACACACGTGTGCCACGACCGATCATCTGCCAGAACTTTGTGTAAGAATAAACCGGCTTGGCAAATACGAGATTAACCACCTCGCGTACATCAATACCTGTATCGAGCATATCTACACTCACAGCAATACGGGGCATATCGCTGTTCTTAAAACGATCTATCAGGCCACCTTTGCCATGAACACCTTTGATACCTGAGATAATCACATCAGCTATTTGCCCTTTGTATTCAGGAAAGAGTAAGTCAAAAGTCTCCACCAAACGATAAGCATGTTTCTGGCTCATTGCAAAGAAGATGGTCTTACCGGGAAGCACACCATTAGGGTCTTTCATGCACTCACTCATAAACTCCCTAACGATCAATGCATTTGTACCCTTATTAGTCACAGTTTTTTCAAGATCTGAACCCTCATAGTCGATTTCATCTGGGTCTTTCCCTTCCTCAATTAGTTTATTAGCATCCTCTACCTCCATGGTACGGTTGCTAATGCCTTCCTGCATAAACTTCGTCCTGACTTTTAGTACCTCAAAGTCCGATAGGTAGGGTGGATCATTGTTTACAGCCTCTTCGTACGAATAGTTAAAAGTTGGCATACCATCATCGCACTCAAACAAAGTGAAAGTGTTATGATCAATACGGTCGGTAGGGGTTGCTGTTAGGCCAAGTTGTATGGAGTCAAAGTAGTTAAATATATTTCTATAAACGTTGTATATCGACCTGTGGCTTTCATCTGCCACAATCATATCAAAAAAATGCGCTGAGAGTTTACAATCATCACTTTCTATCTCATTAAGAATAGAAGGGTATGTACTGACATATATTCTGCGATCCGTTACATAGTCCTTTTCAACTGAGTGTCCTTCAGTTTTAGGCCAGATCGGGGCGTTTGGAAGATGTTCTTTAAACGCATCGAGGGCCTGGTCGCGTAAAGCAACCCTGTCAACAAGAAACAATATTCGTTGGACCCTGTTTGCTCTCATAAGTACATCCAGAAGCCCTGCACATACTCTCGTCTTACCTGTACCTGTAGCCATGATTAGCAGAAATTTTCGACGTTTTCTATCTACAGCCTCTAAAACAGATCGGATAGCCTCTATTTGATAGGGACGTCCGGAGATTTCCTTCTTTATAAGTTCTTCACTAAGGGGAGAAGAGTTATCTCTCAAGAAGCGGATTCGTTCCAGGTCTTCTCTTGTAGGGAAGCCATAAACCTTTCGTGGAGGATAACGCTCCGTATCCCAGAAGAAGATATCATTACCATTGGTGTACATCACAAATGGGATGTCTTTGCCAGGATTGTTGCTCTGGATATACTCAGCATATATTCGTGCTTGCTGTTTGCCCCTTTCTGCATCTAATGATGCCCTTTTTGCTTCTACTACTGCTAGAGGATAGCCATCCTTACCCAGGAGCGCATAATCTGCATACTGGTGCCCGGCATACCTTTCGGCGGGCTCTGCAGCTTTTTGTTGGTCAACAACAATATCCAGCTCCTCCGTTACCTGAGAAGGGTCTTTAACATCCCAGCCTGCTTTTTTCAGACGTTTGTCAATGATCTGTTGCCGGGTATCTTTCTCGGTTGGCATTTTATATATCCACTGGATTTGACTTCTATACAATTAGTCAATTCTAAAATAGTATCATAAAATGGTAAAAAATACTGATAGGGGTGATATTTAGATCAGAATGGATATCTAATTGATTTATTTTATCTTGAGAGTATTTCTGGTTACAGCAATTGTTTCCTAATAGGAAACTTTTATTATATTTGCTGCGTTTAATTAATTACTGGGTTAGTGCATTTCGTATCAAGAAAACCTTTAGAGGAATTTTGGAATAAAAACCCAATAGCAGAAGGACCATTAAAGGCATTCTTTAAGATTTGTGAAGATGCAAACTGGGAAACTCCACACGACATGGAAACCGATTTTGGGTCATCAAATTGTGATAAACTCGGCAATCACAGGTATGTGATTGATGTGAAGGGCAATAATATCAGAGTAATTGTAATTATAAGATTCAATATGGGTAGAGTATTCTGCCGTTGGGTTGGGTGGTATAAGGACTATGATAATATAAATGCAAAAACAATATAGAATATGATATGAGGATTGTACCAATAAATAGCGAAGATAGTTATAGCAATGCCCTGGAGAGAATTTTTCAACTTGCTGAAACAGCCATGGAAGGAACCGTTGAGTATAATGAGCTTGAAATCCTTTCTACATTGGTTGAGGCGTATGAAAAGAAAGAATATCCTATAGAAGCTGATCCCATCGAAGTTATCAAACTCAAACTGGCCTACAAAGGGTTAACTCAAAAGGATTTGGAGGGGGTTATTGCCAGCAAAGGATATATAAGCAAACTATTGAATTACGAGAAACCCCTTACACTTCCCTTGATCAGATTATTTCAGGAGCACCTTGATCTAGAACCAAAATCCTTGATTGATCCTTACCCTACTGGCTGGCAAAAAGAGTACTCCCCATTTATCAATTATATAGAGCACAAATGGAAGGATAAATTTAAAACTCAAATTAGAAGCAATTATATATATATTACATATTCAAAAAATGATGTTTCTTTTGAAATACGAGATAAATTTATTCGTGCATCCTCAAGAAATAAATCATTCTACGAAGGGAAGGATTTGGCTAAGGCCATAAATCTTGCCGTCAAAAAGCAACTAATCATAAAAGGAATTCTAAGTAATATGCCAAAAAGGGTTATATCAAAGGAACATATTACGCAAATTTGATAAATGTCTATCTATCAAGAAATTTGCTCTACCTGATACCTTTCCCCTCCACAATCGTCAGATACTGGTTAACCTCCAAATTCCCAAATTCTTCAACCTTCCCATCGGGCCACCGGACCTCAATTTTTTCAACTCTGTTCTGTTTTCCCAACCCAAAATGCATCCGGGGGTCATTACTCGATAAGTAGCTTGTAACCCACTGGTTTATTTTTACCTGCTTACTTTCCCCTGATACGATCGTGACTTTTGCACCGATCGCCGAAACCTGACCATTTGCACCCAGCAGGGTTAGGCCTATCCAGTTGTTCACGTTTCCGCCATCGTTCCGGAGTAATGCAGGGGTAGCTTCAAGATCTACATGCGAAACGATGATATCGAGGTCGCCATCATTGTCAAAGTCCCATACCGCTGCACCCCGGCCCGACCGCTTTGTGTTAAAATATTTACCGCTTGTTTTGCCAATATTTGAAAAATTACCCTCTCCGTCATTTTCAAGGAGAAGCGGGGGTTGCAGGATGAGCTCTTCGGCGGTACCGTTGGCAGTGAATATATCCAGGTCGCCATCATTGTCGAAATCGAACAGGGTGGCCCCCCATTGCCCTTTTCCCTTGAATTCCCTGGCGATCCCGCTTTCGATAGTAATATCATCGAATAATCCATCACCAAGATTACGGTACATTGCTCCATATTTGAGGTCGGTAACAAGCAAATCGATAAGGCCGTCGCCATTTATATCCCCAATGGATCCGTGCATTGACCCTGTGGGCAGGCCATCGTTATTAACAGCGATACCGCTGGCTACCGCTACTTCTTCAAACGATGTTTGATCATTTCGAAACAGAAAATTATTTTGATGATCATTTCCCTGGAAAAGATCAAGGTCTCCATCATTATCGTAATCAAATAAAGTAAGCCCCATACATTTGGAATCCGGGTAATAAAACCCCATTGATTTTGTGACTTCAATGAAAGTACCATCTTTTTTCTGTTGATATAGAAGCGATGCCTGGCCATTGTATTCCGTCGGATGGGGCATTATACCTTTCCCTGCTGTAGAGATATACGCTGGGTCGAAGGCGAGGAAATTCCCAACCATCACATCTAATAAACCATCACTATTGTAATCCCCAAAAGCAGCTCCGACACTCCATTTTGTGTATCCATTGAGTTTTTCAGGTCCTGTCAGGCCCACATTTGCCGCAATATCTGAAAACGTTCCATCTCCATTATTTTTATAGAATACATTCGGCCCGTAATTGGATAGAAATATGTCGGTGTAGCCATCACCATCGTAATCTATGGCTGTAGCTGCCATGCTCCAATGGTTGTCATCAACACCTGATTTAGCTGACACATTTGTAAATGTCCCGTTCCCATTATTTCTGTAGAGTTTATTAGTGGTGATGGCAAATTCTTTGCCGGCCGGATCACTTATTCCTTCCAGATACGTACCGTTGAGCAGGTACAGGTCCATATTTCCGTCATTGTTGTAATCAAGGATAGCTATACCGGAGCCACTGCTCTCAAGGATATTTTCATAGACATAGTCGCCGAAAGTATATCGAAAATCAAGGCCGGCATCCCTTCCTATATCCTGAAATACAGGTGACTGCGCAAGTAAAAGCATGGGGAAAATAAAGAAATGCAGGGATATTAACTTTTTAACCATTGATTGAATTATAAAAATCAGAATGACAATATAAAAAAGAAAATTTTACTGATTAGACTTTAAATGAAAGCAACTAACGTTTTCGTGATTTGCTACCTTTTTTAAACCTTCTGTTCCCCGGTTTTCGTTTTGGGTGCTTTGAAGGATCGTATGCCGGGCCTTGGCCAATAGATCCGGGTAATTTTCCTTTTGGTACGGGTTTACCAAGAAGCCCTTCTATGGCCGCAAACTGCTGTTGTTCTTCTTCATTAATAAATGTGAATGCAGCGCCTTTAGATGCAGCCCGGGCTGTTCGGCCAATTCGGTGGATGTAATCCTCACCATCGTTAGGCACATCATAATTAATGATCAATTCAATATCTTCAATATCGATACCACGGGAGAGGATGTCCGTAGCCACAAGGATATTTAACTTCCGGTTTTTAAAATTATTAAGGACTTCTATTCGGGTATTCTGATCAAGGTCCGAATGAATATCTTCAACAGACATTCCCAGTTTTTTTAATTCTTTGCTCAAAGTTTTCGTGCTTGATTTACGCGAACAAAAAATAAGGACACGCTCAAGTTTTTTGGCTGCAAACAGATAATCAACCAAAGGGATTTTCTGCGCATCATAAACTACAAAAGCGATTTGCAATATATTCTCTGCGGGTTTTGATATGGCGATACTTATTTCTTCCGGATCATGTAAAACTGTTTTGGCCAGTGTCCTGATTTTAGTTGGCATGGTTGCAGAGAACATCAGGTTCTGCCTTTTTTTGGGTAAGTAGGAAATGATTTTCATGATATCCTCGTAAAACCCCATGTCCAGCATCCGGTCGGCCTCATCCAAGACAAGAGTTTGCAGGTCACTTACTTTTACATAATTCATATTGAGATGTGAGATCAGTCGTCCGGGAGTTGCAATTACAACATCAGCCCCTGTTGTAAGCGCTTTTTTTTCACGATCGAATGAAGAACCATCACTCCCACCGAATACCGCGATTGAACCGACATTTGTAAAATAAGAGAATCCTTCCATTTGCTGATCAATCTGGATTGCCAACTCTCGGGTGGGGACAATCACGAGTGTTTTGATGTGGTGGTCATCATTGTTTTCTACCAATAATTTATTGATGATTGGTAGTAGAAATGCTGCTGTTTTACCCGTTCCCGTTTGCGCAGATCCGATGAGATCTTTTCCTTCCAATATTGGTGGAATAGCTTGCTGTTGAACAGGTGTTGCTTTTTCATAACCCATGGCATCGATACCTTCCATGAGTTCGGGCCTAAACCCAAATGATTTGAATTCCAATCGATTCTAATTTAGATAAGTGTGCAAAGGTATTACCAATGTACCAGTAAATGTCTATTTCGCTATTTTTAATAATTTTTAATGATTGTTTCCTCTTAAGCGAACGGCTGATCAATGGCTATACTGGGTTCAGTGAAAAATTTTGGACCGTTTTCAGTGATATACAAGCAGTCCTCCAGGCGTATTCCAAATTCACCTTTGATGGCGATCATTGGCTCATCGCTAAAACACATTCCGGGTTGAAGTGGGGTTTTATTGCCTTTCACAAAATTAGTCCACTCATGACCATCAAGGCCAATTCCGTGGCCGGTCCGGTGCAACAAATATTTGTAACCGGGACCGAATCCTTTTGAAGTTAAAAAATCACGTGCTGCCTTGTCCACATCTTCACAGAGAACACCCACCTGTGCGGCTTCAAATGCAATCTGTTGTGCTTCTTTCTCAACATTCCAAACGTCTGTCTGTCGTTGGCTTGGCTTTCCAAATACTGTTGTGCGTGTGATATCCGACCGGTATCCATCAACACCACATCCACCATCCATCAACACAATATCTCCTTCCTTCAACTTTTGAGGTTCAATGCTTCCATGTGGGAGTGCGGAATATATTCCATATTGAACGCTACATCCACCACCTGCTCCCAGCGCCTGCATAGCTTTACTGCAGTTATCCCTGAATTCCTTTTGCGGCATACCCTCATACATCAGGCCCAACGTTTTCTTATAGGCTTCGATGGTAATATCGTTTGCATGTTGCATCAGGGCTATTTCTTTAGGGGATTTGATTATCCTGCAACCGGCAGTAACCGGATCAGATGAGATATACTTGTTATTTGGAGATCCTTTCCTAATACCATCGTAAAGAAAAAACCGGACCCGTTCTTCCATACCAATGGTACCTGAACTGATGTTATTATCTTTAAATATTCCTGAAACTACCTGATAAGGACTTTCATGTTCTTCCCAAACACGCACCTCATCACCAATGGTTATCAGTTCCCGTAGCCTTTCTTCTTCAAATGCAGGACATACATAGGAAACATCACCGTTGGCGGGTATTATCATCGCCATCATCCGCTCACTTGGCCACCAGGAAATTCCTGCAAAATATTTCAAACTTGAACCCGACTCAATATAGACTGCATCGATATTATTATTTTTCATCAATTCCCTGGCCTTTTCTAATCTTTTGAGCCTGTCATCAACGTTAATTGGATTTATCCCATCTGTCATTGGTTTCAGATTGGAGAAGTTATCGTCTTTTTCAAGGTCTTTTACAGGTGTTGTGCATCCCGAAGCTGCAAGCATTATTCCTCCTGCACTTCCCGCAGATAGCTTTACGAAATCCCGTCTTTTAATATTCATAATGGAGTATGTTTAAATTCAGGATCAATTTGGGGAAATTATATTTAAATACCTCATGGAACGTAAAATGTCCGACCTTATGTTTACTATCTTTACTATCCAGGAAATCAACTTAACACTAGATGAAAAAATTAATAATTACAGCGTTGATGTTATTTGTGATAACGTCCCTTTCTTATGCACAGTCGTTTCGCGATGTTGATAAAAGTTCAATGGACAAGGCATATTTCCCGGACAATTTCGCGCATGATCGTGAAGGTAATGATAAGGCAATCATCCGGGTAACTTACAGCCGCCCACTAAAAAAGGACAGGGAAGTATTTGGTGGATTGGTTGCTTATGATCAGGTATGGCGTACCGGGGCCAACGAGGCAACAGAGATCAAATTATATTCGGATGTAAAATTTGGTGGCAAAAAATTGAAAGCAGGCTCCTATTCATTGTTCTCAATCCCGGGAGATACGGAATGGATTATAATTTTTAATTCAGACCTCGATTATTGGGGGGCTTATAGCTACAAAGAAGAAAATGATGTACTCCGCATAGCCGTTCAACCCCGTGAGAATCAGGAAATTGTTGAGGCGTTTTCAATCCAGTTTGAGGATAAAATGGGTGGTTCTGCCGTGATGTACCTGGCCTGGGATAAGACGATTGTTGAGATACCGTTTGAATATTAGATATTTCATGCAAAGGCGCAAAGTCGCCAGGAATGAAGTGATTGTAAAGCAACACTGGGAAACAATCGTCATTCTTGAGTGGTTGCGAAGGTTCCCTTAATAAGTAGTCGAATAGAGACATACAGATTCTTCGCTCTCGATAGCTATCGGAGCTCAGAAAGACGTATAGGCTTCTGGTTTTAGGCTTCGAACTTAATTTTTTCGCAACATCGGAAACAACTTTCGGATTTCATCATCAGTAGGTCGTTTGCCGTATTCACATATTTCAAATGCTTCCACATGCTTTACGATGGCAGCTTTCTGGCCGTACCATTTCTCAAGTGATTTCCTTGTAGCGTTGTCAATAGGTCTTGATCGCCAACCTTTTAACCATTCAATACGCTCTTCTGCGCTTTGGGGTACCTGATCAAGGTATCCTTCAATCCAGGGAAGCCATTCATAAAATTGAGAAACGTGCGCGTCCATCCCGGATATCTTTTTATCGAATGTGGCGTCAATATCTACTGCAACATCGGGAGAAAACGGACCCGGTTTTTGAAATCGATCCTGGAAATACAAAAAAACCGGATTTTTCTTCAAGGGAGGAGTGTCTGGTGCCACATTGGGTACGGCTACCATGTAGGCGGCATCCTGCACCAGTATTCCGGTATACCGGTGATCGGGGTGATAATCATTGGGCCGGGGTGCGATCACTACATCGGCATTCCACTTCCGTATTTCTCTGATAATTTGCAGCCTAACATTCAAACTGGGTACCAGTTCTCCATCATGGTTGTCCAGCACTACATATTTTACTCCCAAACGGCGGCCCGATTCAGTTGCTTCGTCCCTCCGTCGTTTTGCGAGTGCCCCACCTCCTTGTTCATGATGCCCTGCGTCGCCATTTGTAACCGATACGAATTTTACATTATGTCCCATTTCTGCAAACAAGGCCGCAGTACCTCCCGATTGAATGTCGCAATCATCGGGGTGGGCACCTATCATAATGATTTGTAAAGGTGAATCCTGAGCGAAACCATTTACATTAATAAAGAAAAGAAAAACGAAAGAGATTAGATACTTTGCCATCGAATAATTAATTTAAGTTTTTGATAAAGGTAATCTTGATTCGTTTAAAAAAAATACTTTTACCTATGACTTTAATTTTAATAATATTATCCAGCCTGACTATGTCTCTGATGAATAAAAATGTTGAAGATGCAACTATTACAGTATTAAAAACCGAGAATTTTACTATCACCGGTACGGGAAGGGCATCTGAATGGGATAAGGCAGAATGGATAGACATTCCCCAGAGGGAATTTGGAGGAATTACAAAATCAACAAAGGTCAAAACATTGTACTCTGATGAGGGGATTTATTTTTTGTATCGATGTGAAGATGAAAAATTGACTTCAACACTCCGTGAGGACAATGCAGATTTGTGGAATGAAGACGTAATTGAAGTTTTTTTATGGACCGATGAAAGTATTCCATTGTATTTTGAATATGAGTTGTCACCCATGAATTATGAATTGCCGCTCCTTATTCCTAACCTGGACCACAAATTTCTGGGATGGATCCCCTGGCATTATACAGATAGCAGAAAAGTAATTCATGCAACCAGTGTTGAGGGTGGTAAAAAACAAGCTTCAGCGCCAATTACATCCTGGACAGGTGAATTTTTTATTCCTTTCGATCTGTTGAAACCTTTGCGAAATGTACCTCCCACATCCGGAATGAAATGGAGGATCAATATGTACCGCATGGATTATGATACGGGTTGGTCCACCTGGGCGTGGCAACCAACAGAGGCTACTTTCCATGAGTATGAAAAATTCGGTACGCTCGTTTTTCAATAAAATCCCGTGGATTTTCTGAGAAAGATTTTTGATGGAGTTGCCCGGTTTTTCGAAAATCTACATGCCGGAATAATTTTTCCGAAGAAGGGAAACGGGAATATTTCAACTTTATTTTTCAGAGGAGCTTTCATTGGGATGCTTGTTGTTATTGCAATCATCGCCATTATTAGCGGGTACTACTTTCAAACAGGAATTCCAACCTTTCTGATGGCCATTGGGTTACTTGTTTTATCCCTTATACTATTTTATATATTCCGCTATTTATTTGGCTTAATCAAACAATACCTCGACCGGACACCCATTTATGTTTTCTCGGCATTAGCTGGCGCAATTGCAGTAGCTGTAGTACTTCATGAATTCAGGTTTCGTTGGCCTGATAGCGTTTACTATATTTCACTGAGTATTGCATTTATTACTCAGTGGATGGTGTTCGGGTCGCTGGTTGTTTTGTATTCCGGGGCTGTTACCACAAAATTAAAATGGTTGTTTACTGGTTTGGTGTTGGTGGGACTATCAGCTGATATCTATGGCATTTTCTGGTTGAAAAATGCAGGAAAAAACCCATATCCGATTGAAATTGAAGTGCCCAATCTGGCGTTGTTATCACAAAATGGTATTAGTAATCCGGGTTTGACCGGGACATTTAAATTCAGATTCTTTACCTATGGTAGTGGTACGGATCTGCGAAGGACAGAGTACAGGGAAAGCGTTTTGTACAAAACCACTCCTGTAAATGCTAAAATTATTATTCCGGAATGGAAAGACAAGAAAGCAAAATGGAGGAAAAGATACTGGGGATTTAGCTCAGAGGAATTTCCGATAAATGGAAGGGCATGGATACCCGAAAAGGAAGGTAAGCTGCCTGTGATTTTGATTGTCCACGGAAATCATACCATGGAGGATTATTCGGATCCAGGTTATGGATACCTGGGAGAGTTACTGGCAAGCAAAGGGTATTTCACTGTTTCCGTAGATGAAAACTTTATCAATGGAACCTGGTCGGGGGATTTTCGTGGCAAAGAAATGCCTGCCCGGGCATGGTTACTTCTGAAACACCTGGAAGTACTGCGTTCATGGTCTAGGGACAAGGATCATGATTTGTTTGGAAAACTGGATTTGGATAATGTTATTTTGATCGGGCATTCCCGTGGAGGTGAGGCCGTGGCAATCGCAGCAAACTATAATCAACTCGAATATTTCCCCGATAATGCAAACGTAAAATTCCAGTTTGGATTCGGGATCAGAGGTATTGTTTCGATTGCTCCCACAGATAAACGGTATTTCAGGAGAATAGAGCTTCAAAACATTAATTATCTAACGCTGCAGGGCACTTACGATGCTGATGAATCCAGTTTTTTCGGATTGAGGCAATACCAGCGAATCGTGTTTGAAGATAGTACTTCATACTTAAAAGCCGGGGTTTACATTCACAATGCAAATCACGGGCAGTTCAATATAGGCTGGGGCCGATACGATTCCGGACCACCTTTTAGCTGGCTTCTCAATGTAAAACCCATGATCACAGGCGAAGAACAGCGAGCCATTGCAAAAACGTACATTGCTGCTTTTACGGAAACTGTTTTTGAAGATGAAAAAATCTACTCACCATTATTTAAGAGTGCCTACCACGCCCGGGACTGGTTACCCGAAACTATCTATTTGAATACTGTTTCCTTTTCCGGAGATGTGATTCTTGCCAATTTTGAAGAAGATATTGATCTTACAACAGGTACCCTGTATATAAACAACATCCGGGGTGTTAATCTGAATATTTGGCGTGAAGACAAACTGAAATATCGAGATAGCGACTTTCAGGGTAACAATGCGGTGGTACTTGGCTGGGACAGTTCCAGGGATTCCTTAGGCATCAGTTCCTATTCAATTGTTTTGGATTCGCTGGTTTTCAGGACAGATTCTTCGACCCTTATTTTCAATATTGGTAGGGGAGACCCTAAACAATTTAAGAAACCTGATAAGGATACCCTGGATGATAAACAGAAGTCAAAAAATAAATCAGAAGATACATTATTGGTGAATTTCTCAATTGAATTGGTAGATAATGAGGGTGAAATCCATACCATAGAATTACAGGATCTGAAGGAATTATCGCCACGACTCAAAATTCAATATTCCAAATTGAAAGGGGTAAGTAAATCCTGGGGAGATGAGTGGGAACCTGCTTTGGAAACGTACAGTGTGCCACTGTATCTTTTTCCAGGGGTAGAACAGGGGAGCAGGATAACTAAAATTCGTTTCGTTTTTGACAAAATTGAAAAGGGGGTGATTTATCTGGATGATATCGGGTTCTCGAAAATTATTAATAATTGAGAAGTAATTTCGTAATATTATAGACCTGATTTTATTAAGTATATTTGACTCTTGCCTAATCAATATATAAATGAAAAGAAACATATACAAAACTGGGATTGTACCTATCTTATTTAACCTGCTACTTTTATTGATACCCATGACCGTTTATTCGGATATTTCTATTGAAAGGGATCCGGGAAATGGCGCTGTAGATGGATGGGAATACCTTTTTAATGGTAAAAACCTGCAAGGATGGAAGCAATTGAACGGCGAGGCAAAGTACGAAGTTATTTATGGAGAAATTGTAGGTAAAACGGTTTATGGCACACCAAATAGCTTTTTATGTACCGAGAGTGATTATGGTGATTTTATTCTTGAGTTTGAGGTATTTGTTGACCCCGATTTGAATTCCGGGGTACAAATCAGAAGCCACAGCCTGGCATCTTATAATAATGGAAGGGTCCATGGTTACCAGGTTGAAATCGACCCATCAAAAAGGGCATTCAGTGGTGGAATTTATGATGAAGCGCGCCGGGGGTGGCTTTATCCGTTGTCAAGAAATCTTAAAGGGAAGGAGGCATTTGAAAATGGCCGCTGGAATCATTTCAGGGTTGAAGCAATCGGGAAATCTATAAAGACCTGGATTAATGGAATACAAACAGCCAATTTGGTTGATGAACTAACAGCAGAAGGATTCATTGCTTTACAGGTGCACAGTATAGGTAGTGAAGAATTTGCAGGGAAACTAGTAAAATGGAAAAACATCCGTATTAAAACTTCCAATCTGGAGGAAGACAGAATACCCAATGATCCCGAAGTCGTCGAATTAAGTTATTTGGTAAATCAGCTGTCAATACGGGAAAAACGTAATGGCTGGCGACTTCTATGGGATGGCAAAACATCCGAAGGCTGGCGTGGGGCCAAATTGGATGGCTTCCCGGAGACAGGGTGGCAAATGGATAATGGTGAGTTAACAATATTGGCTAGTGATGGTGGTGAATCCACCGGCCCCGGAGATATTATAACTATTGATCAGTTCAGCGAGTTTGATCTCGAGCTTGAATTTAAAATTACGGAAGGTGCCAATAGCGGTATAAAATATTTTGTAGATCCAACACTTAATAAAGGTGCAGGGTCTGCAATTGGTTGTGAATTTCAGATTTTGGATGATAAACGACACCCTGATGCCAAAGAAGGTATAAGGGGGAATCGTACAATAGGCTCATTGTATGACCTGATTGCCGCTGAAAACCTTTCCGTACCCGGCAGGAGTGTACAGTTTAAGGGAGTAGGAGCATGGAATAAGGCCAGGATTGTGGTACGGGGTAATTGGGTGGAGCACTGGCTGAATAATGAAAAAATCATTGAATACAACCGGCACTCTCAAATATTTAAAGCACTGGTAGCATACAGTAAGTACCGCGACTGGCCGGGGTTCGGCCAGTGGCCTGAAGGATATATTTTGCTTCAGGACCATGGGAATACAGTACATTTCAGAAGTATCAAAATAAGGGAATTATAAACCATTCAAGCAATAATCATTTTACAATGGACAAATCGAGAAGAACATTTATTAAAAAATCAGCATTGGGAACAATGGGAGCAACTACAATGGCCTTTGGGTTCAGCGCTTCCAGTTACGCGCGGATTATTGGAGCCAACGATCGTATTAATTTTGCCGTTGCGGGCCTTAATAGCAGGGGACAAGCCCTGGTAACAGCAGCACTTGCTGTAAAGAACAGTGCGGTTTCACACATTTGCGATGTAGATGACAGGGTGAATGACAAAACGAGTGCCTCCATCAGCAAATCGACTGGAAAGGCACCTGAAACCTACACTGACATTCGAAAGTTACTGGAATCAAAAGATGTAGATGCCCTGGCCATTGCAACCCCTGATCACTGGCATACACCCATGGCTATTTTAGGGGTACAGGCAGGTAAGAATGTATATGTCGAAAAGCCGTGTAGTTTCAATCCCGGTGAAGGGGAATTGCTGGTAGAAGTCCAGAAAAAGTACGGTAAAGTAGTACAGATGGGTAACCAACAACGCTCGGGGCTCATTTCGATCAAGGCCATAAATGATATTCGCGGTGGCATTATTGGCAAGGCCTACATGGGGAAAGCCTGGTATTCAAATAATCGCGGGTCCATAGGGGTGGGAAAACCTGTGGAAGTTCCTGGTTGGCTTAAGTGGGAACTCTGGCAGGGGCCTGCTCCACGAACCGATTATAAAGACAATATTGTACACTATAACTGGCATTGGTTTGAACGATGGGGAACAGGGGAGATTAATAATAACGGCACGCATGAAATTGATATTTGCAGGTGGGCCCTGGATGTTGATTACCCTACTAAAGTTTCTTCCTCCGGAGGCAGGTACCATTTTGATGATGACTGGGAATTTCCGGATACACAGGTGGCGAGTTTCGAATTTGAAGGTGGAAAATTGATTACCTGGGAAGGTAAAAGCTGTAATGCCCATCCTTATTTTGATCGTGGACGTGGCGCAACCATCCATGGAACGGAGGGTACCATCCTTCTGGACAGGAATAGTTACCTGGTGTATGACAACAAGGGTAAACTTGTAAAAGAAACAAATGAAAAAGAGGCTTCTGATACGATGGACACAGTAGGGGCCGGTTCACTTGATACCAAACATATGGTGAATTTTGTTGATGCGATCAGGGAAGGTGCGACACAACATTCCCCAATTCTCGAAGGTCATAAAAGCAATTTACTTTGTCATTTGGGGAATATTTCCCAGAAAACAGGCCGAACGCTTAAAACGGATCCTGTGAATGGTCATATCCTGGATGATCCTGCGGCAATGAAATCCTGGAACAGGACGTACGAGCCCGGATGGGAGCCTACGTTATAGCATAGTTATTTCAGGGAATTTATGACATTCAAACGGTTGAAGTATGTTTTTAAAACCGCACTGATAGGTACAGTCCTAATCATCTTCTTTGGTTGCGAAAAATCTTCTGATATTCGGGTGTTAAAACTGGCCCATGGGCTGGACCAGTCCCATTCAGTCCACAAAGCGATGGTTTATTTCGGAGAACAGCTTGCAGCAAAATCCGACAGCCAGCTTCTGGTGCAGATATATCCCAATCAGCAACTGGGCACCGAGCGGGAAAACCTGGAGTTGCTGCAGATAGGTAGTATTGATATCACCAAGGCCTCTGCCGCTGTAGTGGAGAACTTTGTAGATGAATACAGGGTATTGGGTTTACCCTATCTTTTCCGTGATAAACAGCATCAGTTCCGTGTGCTTGATGGTCCGATTGGGGATGACTTATTACGTTCAGGAGAGCGTTTCTGGCTGTTCGGTTTGGGTTTTTATGATTCCGGGAGCCGCAGCTTTTATACAAAAGATAAACCTATTCTTGTTCCGGATGACCTTAGAGGAATGAATATCAGAACCCAGGAAAGCCCTACTGCAATGGCCATGGTTAATGTGTTGGGAGGATCAGCAACACCTTTGTCATTTGGTGAATTGTACACCGCTTTGCAGGCAGGTGTTGTGGATGGTGCGGAGAATAATCCACCATCTTTTTACTTAACCCGGCATTACGAAGTTTGTAAATATTACTCTCTTGATGAACACACAACCATCCCGGATGTAGTCCTGATCAGTACCATGACATGGAAGTCATTGAACGAACAGGAACAAGAGTGGCTGAAAGAGGCAATGTTTGAGTCAGAGCGATATCAAAGGAAATTGTGGGAAGAATCGGAAAATTTTGCCCTTGAACAAGTGAAAAAAGCAGGGGTTGAGATTTATTATCCCAATAAACAAGCCTTTAAGGATGGTGTTGTATCCATGTATGCAGCATATGAATCCGATCCTGTGATTCAAAGTTTCATTGAAAGAATAAGGGCAACGGAATGATGATCAGGCAAAGAACAGACCGGATATTGGAAATATTCCTTATAGCTTTAATGGGTTTCATGGTACTGAATGTACTGTGGCAGGTAGCTTCAAGGTACCTGTTGAACGACCCCAGTTCATTTACTGACGAATTGGCCAGGTACATTTTGATCTGGATTGGTTTTTTGGGGGCGGCTTATGGTACCGGGAAAAATATTCATCTTGCAATCGATATCCTGCCTTCAAAGATCACGAATCCAGCCCGTAAAAAGTTGCATCATCAACTGGTCCATGGCCTGATCGCCTTGTTTGCTTTGCTGGTGATGGTTGTTGGCGGGCTACGGTTGGTATATGTTACCTTGATCCTTGATCAGCGATCTTCAGCCCTGGGAATCCCACTTGGCCTGGTTTATCTTGCCATCCCGCTGAGTGGAATATTGATTCTTTTCTATAGTCTTAGTGATTCAATTAAGTCAATCGAAAAAGCTACTATCAAAGAGTAGTTAACGCATGTCAATACCAATCATCATATTGATTCTGACCTTTATATTTCTGCTGGCAATAGGAGTGCCAATTGCTTATAGTATTGGTCTTTCGGTGATGTTTACTTTATTGGTAAGTGTTCCCTCTTTGGCTGCTTTCACTACTATTGCACAAAGAATGGCCACAGGTTTGAACAGTTTCGCCCTGATTGCCATTCCTTTTTTTGTGCTCGCGGGTGAACTGATGAACAGGGGTGGTATTGCCCGGCGTTTGATTGATTTTGCCAAGAGCCTTGTGGGTATGCTTCCCGGTGGACTGGCTTATGTGAATATTGTTGCATGTATGTTATTCGGGGCAATATCGGGATCCGCAGTTGCGGCAGCTTCGGCTATCGGCGGCTTTATGACGGATCGAATGACAAAAGATGGTTATGACAGGGGGTTTACAGCGGCTGTTAACATCACTTCTTCCACTACGGGCCTGATTATACCACCAAGTAATGTACTCATTGTTTTTTCACTTGCCAGTGGTGGAGTCTCTATAGCCGCTTTATTTCTGGCAGGATATCTTCCCGGTTTACTGGTAGGGCTACTTTTGATATTTGTGGCCGGGTACTATGCTTTCAAAAACAAATATCCCACCGGTGACCGGGTGGAGTTTCTTGATATGATCAGGTCTTTCATTATTGCCCTGCCAAGTTTGTTTTTATTATTAATTATTATCGGTGGAATTGTTGC
>CAZONK010000040.1:12845-18305 GCA_964581095.1 uncultured Roseivirgaceae bacterium | reverse complement strand
TAGTCGGCTCATGACGATTCTGTCAGAGTCCGATATTTATCGTCGGACCCTGTGGTTGGAAAATTCACGATAATATTCGATCAGGTTTAGGTTGGTTCAAGACTTTTGGCAATTGCTTCGATTACTTCATCAAATACACGTTCAGAAGAAGTAAGCGCTCCTTGAATAGTGCCAAAATCAAAGTTTTTTGCAGTAGCTTCCCCGGCAAAAAACAATTTGTCATCAACGGGTAAGGCAAGAATTTCACCACTAAGGGATGATCCTACTTTGGGATAACTGTAAGCACCTTTAATATAGGTTTCCTTAGACCAGTTTTGAACTACACCGAGTATATTTTCGTCTCTATCCTTAACTACCAGGCGACTGGCGTTTCCATTATAAAGTTCATCTAGCTCCAAAAGCATTTGTTGGTATATTTGCTGGTCGTCCATTACGCCAAGTGCCTCGGATTTATCTCCCATTACGTACGCTGCCAGCACGCTGTTTGATAAACTTCGACCAATCCCCGGAGTATAAAACCTTGGGATCATCCCATCCGAAATGATGGATGTAGTATTTGCCCCCCAAAAGTTTCCGTTAAAGGCCAATGCAGCCTTAAGGCCACTATCCATTCCAAGACTATCGATGGCGTTTAACTTAATGCTGGGCAAATCGGGCGAAAATGAAATATCCTTATCCTTAAGGATCGAGAGTGGAACTGTAATTACCACCATGTCTGTCGTAATTATATCGCCTGAAGCGGCACCTAGCTCTACTTTTTCGCCTGTATAATCAATCGAGAGGATTGGCGTATTATAACTGATTTTTGATAATACTTTAGAAAAAAGTGAATTAACTACTGTAATCTGTGATTGACCTTCTAAAATATGGATTCCCGAACCTCCCTGCCAGTTTTTTTGCTGTTCAGATATCCCACGCATTCCAAGATTGGAATTGTCCGTTCCATAGGCATTACCTATTTCTGTATTAAGAATAAAGTGTACTCTTTCTTTAATCCCGGCTTTATTGATTGCGGCAATGGTGGTTACATCGGGGCCGAGGTAATTTGGTAGTTGTTCTCTAAACCCTTGTGAAAGCAAAAAATCAACATCATTACTAAAATCTTCGGCAGGTCCTATTTTACCATCAAGCACATAATGGCGTAGCATTTCCCTTTCCTTGATGGTAATCCCTGATTGCTGAACCATGTTATACCAGATGTTATCATTACCAAGAATTTCATCTGCTCCCAACTCAAGGGGGAAATCCGAAAAACCCTGAAGATATTTTATCCTTCCACCATGAACACCCGATGCTTCATAAATTTGAACGTTTACCCCTTGTTCATTCAGCAGGTGTGCAATGTATAAACCAGAAATACCTGCACCAATTACACTTACAGTTCCTTTAAAGGCGCTGTTACCATTATCGTCACTAGAGGTGCATGAGGATATAAAGCCAGGAGCAATTATCCCTGCCGGTAGTGCGTATGCTAATCTTCGTATAATTTCCCGTCTTTTCAAAAAATGTTATTTCATTATTAGTATTAAAATAACGAAAGGATTCTTAAAAAAATGTCTAAACTCGATTTTTGGAAGAATATTAAGTTAAATAACAGATATTTGCTGCTCAGCTGCTAATATAAACTAAATGGTAGATTTTTGGAATGAAATTGTATCCTACAGTGCTGAAATTGATTTTCTTGAGTTTTCAGGCCTGATTTTCGGGCTTCTCACAGTTTGGTTTCTTATAAAAGAGAATATATTCACCTGGCCGGCAGGAATCACTTATGTTCTCATTTCATTTGTCATATTTTATCGGACCCGGCTATATGCCGACCTGGCCTTGCACTTTGTATTCCTGGTATTAAATATCTATGGCTGGTATTTCTGGGTCAAGGGTAAAAAGAAAGCAGAGGATATTTTGCCGGTTACCACTATTTCAAACCAGCTTCTTATCATCATAACCCTTCTTTCGGGAGTAGGTATTTATATTATGGGTACACTATTTAAATCGTTTACGGATGCCGCAGTTCCATACTGGGATAGTGCTACCACTACATTGAGTCTAGCAGGAATGTGGCTTACAGCCAGGAAAAAGCTGGAAAATTGGTACTTCTGGATTCTTGTTGATGTGCTGGCAACAGGAATATATATTTATAAAGGGATATATTTTTATGCTACTTTATATGGGATATATATTTTTATGGCCTTTGCAGGATTAATGGCATGGAAGAAATCAATGGAAACACAGTTGGCCAGTCAAAATGATTAAAATATCGATTACGGGTCCTGAATCTACAGGCAAAACATACCTGGCAAAACATCTTGCGGATAAGTTCAACACTATTTTTGTACCAGAATACGCACGTCAATACCTTGATCAATTAAATAGGGAATATACCGAATCAGACTTACTCGAAATAGCCAAAGGCCAAAAGCGATTAGGGGAGCAAAGTGAAAAACAACTGGAAACTAATATTCTTTTTCTGGATACGGATTTGATTGTACTAAAAATCTGGAGCGATGTTAAGTATGGTCGTTGCCATCCGTGGATTACAAAACAGATTGAATCCGAAAAATGTGATTTGTATTTATTGGCTTATCCTGATTTGGACTGGAAAGAAGATCCACAAAGAGAATACCCTGCTGTATCAGACCGAATAGAAATATTTAACCTGTATGAACAGGAACTTAACAACAGGAAATTCCCATATGTGGTGATTCGCGGACAAAAGAAGAGGCGTATTAACAATGCAATGGAAGCCATTCTTTTTCACTGCCCCGAGGAAAATCCGGTTAAATCAGGTTGAAATTCATCACGAATTTACTACCTTTGATCTATCTCTGATTGGGGTGCCTTAAATTTCTGGCTGAGATTATACCCTTTGAACCTGACACCGGTAATTCGGACGCAGGGAGTATAAATTTACAATCCCCTTTCAAACTTAAGTTTTAACAAACGAATTGTATGAAACGGATATTCTTACTTTTTGTAGCTCTTTTTTGCATAAGTAGTTCATACGGGCAATATACACTTTCAGGGTCTGTAGCAGACAAGGAGACTGGTGATCCACTGATTGGTTCAACTATCCAGATTCCCGGGGAAAATATTATTACTATATCCGGCGATGATGGAAATTTTGAGATTGAGGACCTGGCTTCAGGCAAATATTCGTTGCGTGTGTCTTTTGTTGGCTTCGAAACATTCAATGAAATAATATCCATTGATTCCCATTTAAAATTAGAAATATTGCTTGTACCGGTTACGATTTTAACCGATGAAGTAGTAGTTTCCGCAACCCGGGTAATGGAGCATTCACCAATGACATTTACGAATGTTAAAAAGGAAGATCTTGCAAAGCAAAATTTTGGACAGGATATCCCCATATTACTGGATCAATTGCCCGCAGTTGTTACAACTTCAGATGCCGGCACCGGTATTGGTTATACCGGCATACGCATCCGGGGAAGTGATGCCACAAGAATCAACGTTACGCTCAACGGTATACCACTCAATGATCCGGAATCTCAAGGCGTTTTTTGGGTGAATCTTCCTGATTTTACTTCTTCCGTTGATAATATTCAGGTGCAACGAGGTGTGGGTACATCCACCAATGGAGCAGGAGCATTCGGTGCAACCTTGAATCTGAAAACTACAGGGTTCAGGAAAGATCCATATACTGAAATTAGTAACTCTATTGGTTCCTTTAACTCAAGAAAACATACGATCTCTGCCGGTACGGGGACACTTTATGATCATTTTGTAGTTGATGCAAGGCTATCAAAGATATATTCTGATGGATATGTTGACCGCGCATTTTCTGATCTGACATCGTACTATTTATCGGGAGCTTATTATGGGAATTCCACAATGTTAAAATTTATTACTTTTTCAGGCAAGGAAAGAACATACCAGGCATGGTGGGGTGTACCCGAGTCCAGAATTAATAATGATGAAGAGGGAATGCAGGAATACATATTAAATAATGGACTGGATGAAGAGGAGGCAACCAATCTGCTATCTTCAGGACGGACATACAATTATTATACCTATGATGAGGAAACAGATAATTACCAACAGGATCATTACCAAATATTCTTCGCCCAGGATATTTCGGAAAATCTGACTTTCAATGCATCTTTTTTTAAAGTACACGGCGAGGGATTTTTCGAACAATATCGAAAAGATGATGCTTTTTCTGATTATGGGTTGGATGATGTAATTATTGGAGGCGATAGCATTTCTTCTACTGATTTAATTAGAAGACGATGGCTCGACAATGATTTTGTGGGATCAAATATTTCATTTGACTATAATTCGTCAAATAAAATTCAATTGATTGCAGGCGGAGGTTGGTCGGGTTATTCGGGAAAACACTTCGGAGAAATCATTTGGGCCAGGATTGCCGGAAATACCTCAATCAGAGAACAATTTTATAATAACCTGGGGGAAAAAGAAGATGTTAATGTTTTTGCAAAAGCAACATTTTCGCTGAAAGACAATCTGCATCTGTTTGGAGACCTTCAGTACAGGAATGTGAGTTATAAAATCCGCGGAAAGGATATTGACCAGCAAAATATTATGGTTGATGCTAACCTGGGATTTTTTAACCCAAAATTTGGGATAACATATGACCTGGCTCACAGAAAATCGATTTACACATCCTTGAGTGTTGGCAACAGGGAGCCGGTACGGGATGATTTTCTGGATGCGCCTGCAGGTCGTACACCCCAACACGAAACACTCTATGATATTGAGGCGGGATACAAAAATTTGTCCGATAAACTTTCTGTTGAGGTAGTTGGATATTTCATGAATTATAAAAACCAGCTAGTGCTGACAGGTGAGCTCAATGATGTAGGGGCAAATATCCGGACTAATGTTGATATTAGTTATAGAGCAGGAATTGAGCTCCAGTTTGCCGGTAGATTCGCGAGAAAATTCTCATACAGCATAAATGGTGCATTCAGCAGGAACAAAATCAAAACATTTGAGGAAGTGCTCTATGACTACGGGCCAAACTGGGATGAGTATAATATTATTAGAAACAAATTTACCAATACGGATATATCTTTTTCACCAAATATTGTTGCCGGGAGTACACTTAGCTATTTCCCTGTCACTAACCTTGAGTTGACATGGCTCTCTAAATTTGTTGGGAAACAATACCTTGATAACACCACAAATAACTTTCGGGCTATTAGCCCTTATTTCAAGAATGATTTAAGGATCATTTATTCTATTCGTCCCGGGTTTATGAAAGAAATCAGTATTTCATTGCTTGTAAATAATATTTTCAATGAGCTGTATGAATCCAATGGTTATACCTATGGGTATTTTGGTGGTGGGCAGGAATTCAGGGAAAACCTTTACTATGCTCAGGCAGGTACGAACTTTATGACCTCGTTGGTTCTGAAATTTTAAATATTGGTAAGTCATGCCATGACTACATACACACTTCCCGCTCAATGTCACCAT
>CAZONK010000040.1:0-12745 GCA_964581095.1 uncultured Roseivirgaceae bacterium | reverse complement strand
AATAACAATTGATACAAAAGAGTTGTTACACATTAAACAGATTTGTTGATTCACCCTGATGGGACATTGAGTATTATATATTTACAGCCTGATTTTCCTTGGCAGATTGAAATAGTGCTTTGATCACTTTCGTATTCTCATAAGTATCCAACAAAGGAACCGGTTCTTCCAGATCGTTCAGGATCGCCTCTGAAAAGGCATCTCCCTGTAGTGTGTATTGGTTGCAGACAGGAATGGAAATTACTTCAACTGATTTCTCAAACTTATCCCCTGAGTGAACAATTACCTCCGTAGGCCTGTCAATTGGTGCGTTGAATGGGATTCTTAACTCCAGCATCTTTTGGGTCCCGAAAAACTGCATTCGCTGGTAGGGAACCAGTTGAGTAGATGCGCTGAATAATGTTTTTCCTGAGGGGAATACCATCATTGCAGAGGTAATTTTATCAACATTAAAATCGGGATCACTTGATATACTTGCAAAAACACGAAGTGGCTCTTCACCAAAAATAAAACGCGAAGTTGTTACAGGGTAACATCCGATATCCCAAAGTGCACCCCCGCCATAAGATTCCACATTCCTTATATTTCCGGGATCATTATTGAAATAGCTAAAAAATCCATGGATGAGTTCCAATCTGCCAATAAAACCCTGATCGATGAGTGATTTTACTTTTAGCCATTGAGGATGCAATTTTACCATAAAAGCTTCGCCAACCTTTAATCCGGTTTGTTCTTTTGCTCGCATGACTTTCCCGAGGTCATCCAGGGTCAATGCCAATGGTTTTTCACATAAAACATGTTTCCCGTATTCAAGGCATTTCAGTGTCCAGGGCACATGAAGATGATTTGGAAGTGGATTATAAATGGCATCTATTTCAGGGTCTTCGAGTATTTCCTCGTAACTACCATAAGATTTTGGGATGTCTAATTTTGCTGCCCATTCATCCGCTGTTTCCTTTTTTCTGGATGAGATTGCAGCAATTTCAGCACGATTGCATTGCTGCATTGCCGGTATTACCTGGTGTGTTCCAATTTTAGCCGTACTCAATACACCCCACCTTATTTTTCTATTTTCATTCATTCAATTCAGATTGTGTTTCCGAATACTTTTCGGGAGCTTTTCGATGTCTGGTAACCTGCTCATAGGCATAGGTATATTTTATGAGTGTAGGTTCATCGAACATGCGGCCAAGGAATTGCAATCCTGCAGGTAAATTTCCAGAAGTGAATCCCATAGGAACTGTAAAGGCCGGTTGGCCGGTATGTGGAGCTATTATCTGGCTATTGTCACCTTTATAGTCATCAATATTACCCACTTTGGCAGGTGGGTTATTCCATGAAGGATAAATTAACGCACCCACTTCATGCGCATTCATGGCCTGTTCAATTGCATTCCGATAAGCGATTCTGTAACTGTCGGTAAAAGGACCGGTGCAGGGTGTCCCATCCCCGTGTACCTGGATGGAATCGGTCATATCCATAAAATACTCGAGGCTTCCTTTTATGTACTCCGAATACATCCCGGAAGCAACAATTTCTTCAAGGTTTTTTACCGGAGCATCTTCTCCAAGGGATTCCAGGTACCGGTTGATGTCATACCTGAACATCGGGCACCATTGATCCTGGCTGAGACTGTCGAATTCGGGTACCACCAGTGGGTCGATTATTTCTGCCCCTGCCGTTTTCAGATCATCAATGGCTTTTTCAAAAAGTGCATGTATTTCCGGATCAACATCGTTTTCACTGAGAGTACGTAATACCCCAATCCGGGCTCCTTTCAATCCATCTTTATTTAAATATTGTGTATAGGATGAGGGTACTTTCCCTTCACTGTGTTGCGTTATGGCATCGTTTGGATCAAATCCGGCAATTACTTCAAGGATTCGAGTTGCATCAGCTACCGACCGCGCCATTGGGCCGCCCACATCATTGCGCATGTACAATGGTATAATGCCACTTCGGCTTGTAAGCCCCAATGTTGACCGGAATCCGACCAGTGAATTATGCGAAGATGGCCCGCGGATGGAATTGCCTGTATCACTACCCAATCCTACTGCTCCAAAATTTGCTGATATAGCGGCAGCAGTGCCACCGCTCGACCCTGCTGGTACGTGATCCAGGTTATACGGATTTCTTGTTTCACCGGCGGTCGAACTGATGGTTACTTTTGGGCTGAATGCCCATTCGGCCATATTAGAGCGTGCCAGTACAATGGCCCCTGCATCTATTAGTTTCTCAACCTGGTAAGCATCGGATTTAGCAATATTGTCTTTGAGCGTTAATGAACCTGCAGTGGTTGGTAATCCTTTAACATCATAGTTATCTTTTATTATCAGGGGGATGCAGTGCAGTGGTCTAAGCTTTCCAGTGGTTTTGTATTCATCGTCCATACTGATTGCCAATGAAAGCGCCTCGGGGTTAATTAAGGTAATGGCATTTAGCTTTGTTGACTGGTCGTATTTTTCAATTCGTTTGATGTAATCACCTACCAACTGCTCGCAGCTACAGGCCCCTGTTCTGAAGGCATCATGAATGTCAGAAATAGAAGCTTCTTCCAGGTTGAATTCAGGTGGAGGGCTGCAGTTGTATACCATACTGACTAGTATGATGAATGTTAAAATTTTGGCTAAAGTAGATATCATTGAATTTCAGTTTCTTAATATTACACCGGTCGCAATCCGGTCTTTTGAATTCAGGTCCTTAATTATCCTGATGTTTTTAAATCCGGCAGCAGATAATAGTTTTTTAACATCTTTCCCTTTTGTCTCATTGATTTCAAGGTATAGTTTTCCACCATTGTTAAGGTTACGAGCGGCAAGTTCTATGATGGCCGTGTAAAAAACAAGGGGATCGTTATTTGGAACAAACAGGGCCGATGTTGGCTCATACACTACGACATTTTTATCCATTTGTGCTTTCTCCAATTCGGAAACATACGGTGGGTTACTAACTATAATGTCATTGTGTCCGGGTATTTGGGCAATGTGCAAAACATCTTTTTTGTAAAATTGAATTGATACTTTGTTCCGGGTTGCATTTTTTTCGGCAACTTTTAGTGCTTCAGAGCTTATGTCACAGGCATTAACAATCGCCCCGGGAATGTTTTTTTTAAGTGAAACGGCGATACAACCACTGCCTGTACCAATATCCAGTATTCGGGGTGAATCCAATTTATTTTCCCTTATGACCAACTCAACAAGTTCTTCTGTTTCCTGGCGAGGGATGAGAACATCAGGAGAAACCCCGAACTTCAAATCATAGAAATCAACATAGCCAAGAATGTATTGGACAGGTTCATGTTTTAGCAATCGGGTCCTAACTTCTTTTAACCAGCTTACGTTAGTTTCATCCAGCTCAATTTCCTCTTTTGTAAGAACCTTATTGTAATCGATATTCAAATGATTAAATGCAATTTTTGCAATGCTTTCAACTTCCCTTCTATCATATAGTTTCTCCAAACCGTCAATGAATTGGTTGTGGAGTTGATCTAAGGATTGCATTCTTGTTTTTAACGGTTTAAATCGGTTTACTTTGTTGCATAAATGTAGTAAAACCCTGACAAAGGACGAACAATATATGACCCGGGCATTTGATCTTGCCCTCAATGGACTTGGGAAAGTAAGCCCCAACCCATTGGTGGGTTGTGTTATTGTGTATCATGACGAGGTAATTGGCGAAGGATGGCACCAGGATTTTGGCGGCCCCCATGCAGAAGTTAATGCAATTGGAAGTGTCGCAGATGTTGAATTGTTAGAGGATTCCACTGTGTATGTAAATCTTGAACCTTGCTCTCATCATGGCAAAACCCCACCGTGCAGCGATCTGCTGATCGAGTCTCAGGTAAAAAGAGTAATAATAGCCAATGGCGATCCCAATCCACTTGTGGCAGGTAAAGGCATTAGCAGGTTACGTAATGCCGGAATAAAAGTGGATTGCAATATACTTCCTGAAAAGGGAAGAGAGCTGAACAAACGATTTTTCACCTTTCATGAGACCCAAAAACCCTACGTAATATTGAAATGGGCGCAAACACAAGACGGGTTTATTGCCAGGGAAAATTTTGATTCGAAATGGATAAGCGGTGAATTATCGAGGAAATTAGTACATAAGTGGAGGGCTGAGGAGGATGCAATACTGGTAGGCCGGGGTACAGTGTTACATGATAATCCGAAATTGGATGTGAGGGACTGGAGTGGTGCTGATCCGGTTAGAATTGTAATTGACCCAAAACTTCAACTGGAGGGAAGTTATCATATTTTTGATCAAAAGGGTAAGACGCTCGTTTACAATCTTGAAAGTGAAAAGACAAAAGGCCGTGTTGAATATATTCGTTTAGTGAAAGAAGACTTTATTGCTGAATTACTGAAGGACTTATATGAAAATGGAGTAGGAAGTGTTATGGTGGAAGGGGGGGGGATTACCTTAGATAGCTTTATTGATTCAGGATTATGGAATGAAGCCCGTGTATTTGAAGCATCCAAAACATTTGATAAAGGGATAAAAGCTCCAATTATTGATTTTGCCCCTTCCAAAGTTGAAATGATTGGGAAGGATAAATTGTTATATTTTAGAAACGAGGTTAAATAATCCTATGTCAGAAGAAATTGTAATTGCTACGAATGCGGGGAAGGAGGAGCGGTACAAAGCCCTGCTACCCCAAATTGACGCCCTTGTAGAAGGAGAACCAAACAGGATTGCTAACCTTGCTAATATAGTTGCCGCTCTAAAAACAGCCCTGGACTTTTTTTGGGTTGGATTCTATAAAGTTTACGGTGATGAATTGGTGTTAGGTCCATTTCAGGGACCTGTAGCTTGCACCCGGATAAAAAAAGGATCAGGTGTTTGTGGTACCTCGTGGTTACAAAAACAAACCATAATTGTTGATGATGTGGATCAGTTTCCCGGGCACATCGCCTGCAGTTCTGATTCAAAGTCAGAAATCGTTATACCTGTTATTAAAGATGGAGACGTCCAACTTGTTCTTGATGTTGACAGCGATAGGTTGCATCATTTCGATGAAATTGATAAGCAATACCTGGAAATGTTATGTTCGAAAATTGAAGGGTTGATTTAGCTACCTATTTCAGTGTAGCAAGTACTGTTTTGCCTGAACGGGCAACCTGGTTAATAGAAGCCTTAATATCGGCATCCAACGGAAGATAGACATCCAGTCGTGATCCGAATTTGATAAAACCGAATTCTTCTCCCTGATATACCTGTTGGCCTTCTTTAACATACCATTTTATCCGGCGGGCTACCGCTCCCGCTACCTGTCTTACAAGAATCTGGATACTATTATGTTCCAAAACCATACTTGTACGTTCATTTTCGGTACTGGACTTAGGATGCCAGGCTACAAGATATTTTCCGGGATGATACTTAAAATATTTGACTAACCCTGCCATGGGGGTCCTATTTACATGCACATTCAACGGTGACATAAAGATGGATATTTGTATTCGCTCGTCATGAAAAAATTCCACTTCCGTTGTTTTTTCAATCACTACAACTTTTCCATCCGCAGGAGCATAAATCACTTTTTCGTTTTGATCTACAATGATCCTTGGGTTTCTAAAAAACTGTAATACAAGGATATATAGTATCAGACTCCCGCCAAGAATAATATTTAGTATCAATTCAGAAGCCCCGGCATACTGAGCTCCGGCATTTATAATAAACAATATGATCAGAAGATAAAATAGTATTGACCTTCCTTCTTTGTGAATGGACATAAATCAGATTATAATGGAACGTTAATAACCACCGCGATACTTGTACGTTCTTGCGACTTTGTCAATAGCAACTACATAGGCAGCGATCCTTAATGAGACATTATATTTTTCAGAAGTTTTATAGACTTTGTCAAAGGCATCTTTCATAATCCTGTCAGACCTCCTGTTGACACGCTCACGTGTCCATTTATAACCCAACCTGTTCTGGACCCATTCAAAGTAGGAAACAGTAACACCGCCGGCATTCGCGAGAATATCAGGAGCGACAAATATTCCTTTATCAAAAATGATCTTATCAGCTTTATAGGAAGTGGGTCCGTTTGCTCCTTCAACAATAAGTTTTGCCTTAATATCGTCAGCATTTTTTATAGTAATTACATCCTCTTTGGCTGCAGGAATGAGTACATCAACTTCCAGCGTTAATATCTCTTTTCCGGGGATTTGATCTGCTCCGGTTAGGCCTTCAAGTGAGCCATTGTTATCATTTCGATAATCAATTGCTTTTGGAATATCAATACCACCCTCATTTACATAAGCACCGGACAAATCACTTATTGAGGTTACTTTTACACCTCGTTCTTCTAATAACAGCGCTGCAAAAGAGCCCACGTTACCAAATCCCTGTATAGCGCAAGAGGCACCGTAAGGATTTATTCTCAGTTTTTCCATTGCGGCAAGAGCTGTAACCATTACACCGCGCCCTGTAGCTTCTGTTCTGCCAAGGGAGCCTCCCAATACAAGAGGTTTGCCGGTAACTACTGCATTGGTGGTATGGCCTATCGCCCGTGAGTACTCATCCATCAACCAGGCCATTTCACGTGGACCTGTTCCCATATCCGGAGCAGGAATATCCCGGTCAGGGCCGAATATTTCAATCATTGACATGGTATAGGCCCTTGTCAATCGCTCAATTTCGCCGGCAGACATCTCCCGGGGATTGCATACGATCCCACCTTTAGCTCCACCGTATGGAATATCCACCACGGCACATTTCCAGGTCATCCAGGCTGCAAGCGCTTTTACTTCATCTATATGTACTCCCGGATCATACCTTACACCCCCTTTAGAAGGTCCAAGAATGTTGGAATGAATTACGCGAAAACCTTCAAAAACTTTCACAGATCCGTCGTCCATCGTAACGGGCAGGGAGACTGTAACTTGTTTTGCCGGGGATTTTAAAACGTTGTAGATTTCTTCGTCCAGACCTAGTATTTCTGAAGCTATTTTGAACCTGGACATCATTGACTCGAATGGATTTTCATGATCCCTGATCGGAGCCGGTTCTATATACGACATGTGCTTTTATTTAGCAATTTAAAACGTTTGCAAAGGTATATTTCTTTTGATTGTCTGAATGTTATAAATCAAAATATTTTTAAAAAAGTAGCGATAAATGGGAGCGATAATAACAGGCTGTCAAACCGATCCAGGAAGCCACCATGGCCCGGAAGGCCGGTTCCAGAATCTTTCAAATCCATACTGCGCTTAAATAACGATTCAATAAGGTCACCATAGGTTCCTACAACCGATACTATAAGGCCAATACCTATCCATTGCCAGGAATGAAGTATTCCCCAATAACGAAAAATCACCCAACTAACTGCAATTGCTGCCATCATGCCTCCCAAAAATCCTTCCCATGACTTTTTTGGGCTCACGCGTTTAAAAAGTTTTCTTTTACCGAAGCGAATACCCGCAAAAAAGGCTCCCGTATCGCTTGCCCATTGAATCATTATTATTCCCAGTACAATCTGGTAGTTATATTCACCCATGTGAAAGGCCGGTAAATGAAATAATGATATTGGAAGGGCAACATAAATGATACCCAGAAAAGTTAACCCGATATTCGTAAATGGTTTGGTTTCTGATTTTTTGTAGAGTTTAATCAGAAACGCAATGTAAATTATTGGAAGTAATAAATAGTAGTACTTGTTTGGAACATCCATACTTTGCTCTGCATAGATAATAAGGTAGGTACTTATGCCTGCCATAGTACCCCAAAACTTCAAGGGTGTTAAATCATCGAGTTTCAATAATTTATAAAATTCCAGCTGCGTAAGGATGGTAATGATCAGGAAGAGAGCAAAATAAGTCCATTGTCCTGCTACCACTGCCAAAACCACGATAACAGCACCTACCGAACCGGTGATGATGCGTTTAGTCAGATTCTCGTACCTATCCAAAGTCAATCTCATCTGAAATTATTTTCAATGCTTTAATTATATCATTCGGGTTCACGTTAATTTCATAACCCCCGAAATTGTTATAGCTGCTATCTTTTTTTTTCACAATTACAGAATTGATACCATTATCTTCCAGGATATCATTTACAATCTGTGCCCTGTATTCGTTTTCTGTATTATAAATCGATTTCCAGATGCTCATCAATGGCTTTTTTCCTGAAATAGGAATAAAACAAATATAACAGAACTGCTGATACAACCATAGAGAGAAGCACATTAGATATCGGTACCGATTCAGTAGCTTCAATATCAAATTCAATTGCACCCTGATGATAAAAATAGATCATTAATAATGTAAACCCGTTATTTACTAAATGGGCGATTACAGGATAAATGATGTTTCCTGACCATATGTATAAATATCCAAACAACGCACCCAGAAATAACCTGGGAAAAAATCCATAAAACTGGAAATGGAAAAAGCTAAAGATGAATGCAGCTACCCAAATGGCGACATGTACATTTTTCGTTAGTGCCTGGATATGATTTTGAATAAATCCCCTGAATACAAGCTCTTCACCTACCGCCGGTAAAAGAGCGATGACAAAAAAAGCAAGTAAAAATTCCCAGGTATTGTTAAATGAAGTTAGAAATACAGTAACGATCCGCATCTTATCTTCAAAATTCCTGGCCCAGGATTCAAACCATCCCAGGGACTCTGGGAGAGTCAGGTTTTGATTCCATTCAATAAATATACTATTGGCGCCCATAAATACAATCACCAATACAATCACCAGTAATCCTATTGCAGGCGACGGAATATCTTTACCAAACATCTCCTGCCAACTAAGATGGAGATAATATTTTCCATACAGGAAAGGGAATACAATGAATCCAATAAAAGTAGTAACTCCCTGGAGAAGGAACATTACTATTTTAATGTCAGGATGAGCGACAGGATTTGCAAGAGCCTCAATCATCTCCATAAATGTTCCCGGGTAGAGTGGTTTTGTCACCAAAATCCCGAAAAAAGGGCCGATCGCATAAAATCCGATAAGAGAGATTAATAGAATAAAAAAAAGTGACCGGGAAGGGGAATCAATGTTCCAGTTCGGTTGGATGGTCGGGTTATGCATGAGCGCAAATTTAATTTAAAAATTGAATATTGGGTCTTTGTTGTCTTTCTTTGCATATCATTCTATAAAACGCGAAAGGATACAATCATTTGGTAAAAATCGATAACATATCCCTTGGGGAATTTCCACTGTTGCTGGCACCAATGGAAGACGTTAGTGACCCACCTTTTCGTGCTGTTTGCAAGGACCAGGGTGCTGATATTATGTACACGGAGTTCATTTCTGCTGAAGGATTGATTCGTGATGCCCGCAAGAGTGTTCAGAAACTTGATATTTTTGATAATGAACGGCCGGTGGGTGTGCAGATATTTGGAGATAAAATTGATTCGATGCGCCAGGCAGCAGCAGTAGCCGAAGAAGCCAGACCCGAATTGATTGATATTAATTTCGGGTGCCCGGTTAAAAAAGTAGCAGGTAAAGGAGCTGGAGCCGGCATTTTACTGGACCTGCCCAAAATGCAGAAAATGACGGAAGAAATTGTTAAGCAGGTTTCGCTTCCCGTTACCGTTAAAACGCGTCTTGGATGGGATGATAATACGATAAAAATCCTTGAAGTAGCACAACGACTTCAGGATGCCGGTATTAAAGCGCTTACAATCCATGGCCGGACCCGAAACCAGATGTACAAAGGAGAGGCAAACTGGGATCATATAGCAGAAGTAAAGGCACACCCATCCATTTCTATCCCAATCTTTGGAAATGGCGATGTTGATTCACCCCAAAAGGCGCTGGAATATAAAAATAAATACAAAGTGGATGGCATCATGATTGGAAGGGGAGCCATCGGAAACCCGTGGATTTTCAGGGATATCAAACACTATTTTAAGACAGGAGAGGTACTGCCACCCGCCGGTATCAGCGAACGGGTCGAAGTAGTGAAAAAACACTTGTCCTTCTCAGTTGACTGGAAAGGAGACCGCACAGGAGTATTTGAAATGCGGCGACACTATACAAACTATTTTAAAGGTATCCATGGTTTCAAACCCTACAGGACCAGGCTTGTGGAGCTTGTTTCTGTTGATTTATTGTTTGAAACCCTTGATGAAATAGAAAATGTGTTCCAGGTAAATCCGGTTACTGACTGATGCAATCCAAACTTCGCGATCCTGTTCCTTTACGCTCGTGGACACTGCTCGTTCTTCTGTCACTTATCTGGGGAACTTCATTTATTTTGATAAAAAAGGGACTGGTAATATTTGATCCCGGCCAGGTTGCCTCTATTCGTATTCTTTCTGCAGGCCTTTTTTTAGTTCCTTTTGCATTTGCCCGTCTGAACAGGTTAAAACGGAAGCACATTCTTAAATTAGTGAGTATTGGATTTGCCGGCAGCCTGATTCCAGCCTATTTATTTGCCACCGCGCAAACCAGGATTGACAGCTCAATAGCCGGGGTACTGAATGCACTTACTCCATTATGGGTTATCATCATCGGATCATCTTTATTCAGGCAGCAGCTGAATCTAAGAATATCTGCAGGAATGTTTATCGGGTTTGGCGGTACGGCATTATTGGTATTATCGGGCTCAACAGGAGTAGAAAATGTCAATTATTATTCACTATTTGTGGTAGCAGCCACGGTCTGTTATGGCTTTAATTTGAACCTGGTAAAATTTAAACTTCCTGACCTGGATGCAGTAACAATTACAAGCGTATCGTTAGTGATGGTGAGCCCATTTGCTTTACTTTATCTTTTTTTTAATACGGATTTCAGCAACAGGATTTCAATGGAATCCGATGTGATCCTTGCATTTGGAGCCTTGATTTTACTCGGCGTTGTAGGCACCGCGATTGCACTTATTATGTTTAATAACCTCGTACAACTTACAAACCCCATTTTTACAAGTTCGGTCACCTACCTGATACCCATTGTTGCCCTGGCCTGGGGCATATTCGATGGGGAACAGCTATCGTCACTACAAATTGGCGGTATGGGATTGATCCTGGTTGGGGTGTTTATTGCCAATAAAAGTAAATAGAGGTTCAGGGTTAATGTCTGGGCACATTCCGTTTGAAGCAACCTGATATTTATGTATCTTTCAATGAAATAAATCCCGTTCAATTCGTAACTTTTTGTCCAACTATTTAGAGGCTGGTTCAACCGATAAAAGGCCTTCCCACTATTGGATGTTTATGAAAGGGGTTAATAGTAAGTTGGAAATATGAAAAATGAGGCCCATGCGCGTATAAAGATCAACAAACTGCTTGAAGAAGCAGGATGGCGGTTTTTTGATAATGAAATAGGTCCGGCCAATATTCTGCTTGAAAACCATGTAAAAATTACCGAAAATGATGTTGATGCATGGGGGAATGATTTTGAGCAGACTACATCCGGCTCATTAGACTTTTTACTCCTTGACACCAATAATAAGCCCCTTTGTGTTCTCGAAGCTAAAAAAGAAGCCTTACACCCTTTGGTTGCCAAAGAACAGGCGAGAAAATATGCTAAAAGCGTAGATGCACTCCTTATAATTTTATCAAATGGCATTGTTCACTACTTATGGGATTTAAAACAGGGAAACCCCAAGCCCATCTATAAATTTCCTTCGCCAGAGGAAATTGGTGCTATAAAACAATGGAACCCGGACAGGAATGCTCTAACGAACGAGCCGGTTGAAAATGATTTCATTGCAATAGTCCAGATGCCTGGTTATAAGGAACGGCCAGACTGGAATGGAACAGTTGAAAACAGTATAGACTTTATATGGAATAATGGCCTCCGGTTTTTAAGACCTTACCAATTAACAGCCATTTATAAACTACAGGAGGCTGCGGGTCAGGGTAAAAACAGATTTTTGTTTGAAATGGCCACCGGTACAGGCAAAACTTTAGTTTCTGCGGGGGTAATCCGCTTGTTTTTAAGAACGGAGAACGCCAGAAGGGTTTTATTCCTTGTTGATCGATTGGAATTGGAAGATCAGGCCTGGAAAGCATTTACCAATTACTTAAAACCTGATTACACAACGTTTATTTACAAAGAGCATAAAAGCGATTGGCACAAAGCGGATATCGTGGTTACCACTATTCAATCCCTGATGTTTGATAACAAATACCGTAGCTTATTTACCCCAACAGATTTTGACCTCATCATTTCAGATGAATCTCACCGGTCAATTTCCGGTAATGCCAGGGCTGTTTTCGAATATTTTCATGGCTATAAATTAGGTTTAACAGCAACCCCCAAAGATTATTTAAAACATGTTGATTTAGAGGAAGCCAGGGAAAATGATCCCAGGGAAATTGAACGCAGAATGTTAAGAGACACTTATGCAACCTTTGGTTGTGAAGGTGGCGACCCGACATATCGTTATTCTTTGATTGATGGAGTTAAAGATGGTTACTTAATAAATCCCAAGGTGCTGGATGCGCGTACTGAAATAACCACACAGCTTTTATCTGATGAGGGCTACGCTGTTACGGTAACCACTGAAGAAGGGGAAGAAACAGAAATATTTGTTTCAAGGGATTTTGAAAAGAAGTTCTTTTCTGAAAAAACAAATAGGGTTTTTTGCCAAACGTTCCTCGAAAATGCCTTACGTGACCCTGTCACTAACGAAATTGGTAAAACCATTGTTTTTGCGGTTAGTCAGAACCATGCACGAAAGTTAACAGAAACATTAAACGAATTTGCCGATCAATTTTTTCCCAACAGATACAAATCTGATTTTGCCATACAGGTAACCTCCCAGGTTAGCGAT
>CAZONK010000039.1:0-18375 GCA_964581095.1 uncultured Roseivirgaceae bacterium | reverse complement strand
GGCATGCCAAACTTCGGACTTTTCTGCGCGATAAATCGGAATTTGCAAGCGAGTGCTCGTAAATAAACTATATAGTTAACTATATATATTACTATATAGTTCTTGACCTCGAGGCTTCGGATATCGTTATCTCAAGTGCCAGGTGCAAACCTTATCACATGCTGACTTCTAAGGTATTGTCAAAACTGAAAAGCAATGGACATTTGTAATAAATACGCAGTTGCCAACAACGGCAAAATAAAAATGGCGGCAAAATTGTATTCTGACATCTCAGCATTATTAATTGCCTTTATCACGGTCGACAGTTATGTAGGTGGAAAACCCGCCACTTCTTTTGGCCAAGGCCGTTAGGTCTATCCAACTTGAGAGAGGCTATTTCCTTCTGAATAAATACGCCAATCTGATCCCCCCATAATAATTTACCGGCAGTCCGGGATAATAATATCGTGGCGCCCGTCCTCCGAATGAGGGGGCATTAATGAGGATCATTGAGGCATATTTAACATCAAAAATATTATCAATCCCGCCATAAATACGAATCTCAATTTTATTCCAGTCCTTCTTCCAGCCTGCCTTCATTCCTGTAATGCCATATGCATCGCTGTAAATGCTGTTATCCTCCCCGAAGAGCCCAGTAGCAATTTCAGTACAGGGGATCTACAATCAATTATTTAAGGCAGTTAACTGAAAAAGGAGTAAATCACAAAACTTTATTTCAGTAATTTCCGTTATATTTAAGTCATGGATTATAAGCAATATATCGAAATCCATCCATCTATAAGGTTTGGGAAGCCCTGCCTCAAAGGAACTCGTATTTCCGTATATGATGTCCTTGGATGGTTGGCAGCTGGAATGTCCCGGGAGGAAATTCTAGAAAACTATCCAAACATGTCGGAAGAAAAAATTTTAGCTTGCCTTGCATATTCAGCAGACAAGGAAAGAATAGTTAAGGTAGTGATATGAAATTGTTGCTTGATGAAAACATCTCGCACCGAATTACAAAAAAAATTATCTAAAGACTTTCCTGATTCCAAGCATGTTTTTGAAATCTCCAAAGAAAGATTATCGGATTTAGAAATTTGGCGGTTTGCCAGGAAGAATAATTTTGTGATTGTCACATATGATGAAGACTTTTATGAGTGGCAACTTATGAGAAATTATCCACCTAAAATTATCTGGTTAAGGTTTGGAAATGCTAAAAATGAAGTAATAATAGATAAAATCATTGAGCATAAGGAATCAATTGAGAAATTGGCAAAAGATGATGATTTAGGTTTACTGGAAATACATTAATTTGGCATATACATCCGATAATCTATTTAATACAAGAACCTAAAAGATCGTAGACTAACCTTTTCCCAAATTGTACCCCAGCCTGATCCCCCCATAATAATTCACCGGCAATCCGGGATAGTAATACCGTGGAGCACGCCCTCTGAATGACGGGGCATTTATTTGGATCATTGAGGCATATTTAACATCAAAAATATTATCAATCCCGCCATAAATACGTATCCTGAATTTATTCCAATCCTTCTTCCAGCCTGCCTTCATTCCGGTAATGCCGTATGCATCACTGTAAATGCTGTTATCATCCCTCATGGGCATTTTACCAACGTAGTGGTAATTTAAATTTCCAAAAATGCCTGATTCAAAATCAAAATCAATGCCCAGATTGAACAAATGATCCGGTACACCTGTGAGTTCATTACCAGAATAATCATTGTCACCATCAACAAACTCAACAAATTTGTAATGAGCATACGTATAAGATAAAAACGGAACCAGGTTTAAACCGCTGACCCTGGAATGTATCAAATATTGAATATTCATCTCCAGCCCGTTATGGGCAGTCTTTCCTGCATTAATGCCTATAAACTGATCATCCATAACCCTGCGGGCAACAATCAGGTTTTCTATTTGCATCGTATAAACTGATACATCGTATTGCAGTTTATTTGAAATGCTTCCCTTCACCCCCATTTCATAATTTATTCCTGTCTCGGGTTTAATATCAGGATTTATCAGGCCATTTGGAGCGAGTGTCTCGCTAAACGATGGTGGTGAAAATCCATGGCTAATCACGCCATATAAATTGGCATTCCCAATGGGATAAGTAATTGCCAGCCTTGGAGAAACAACAGGGTCAAAACCATAACTCCCGGACTGGTTTGTGCTGTCGGGCTGGAACCGGTCTTCCAGAGTATAACTCGTATTGTTGACATTGATTCCAAACGTTGTTAGTCCCTTATTGAATACCTGCACTTGTACTTGTCCAAATACGTTCAAATACCAGCGATTTTCCTGGTTGTCCGCTAACATACTTCCTTTTTCCCTGCTATTGTTTTCAAAGGTTTGCCAGTCGTATGCCTCATTGAAGTACTCAAATCCCAGGTTAAGAGCTATTTTTTCACTGGGCGAATGGTAGTTTCCAATGGACCGGATCCCTGCACTTACACTTTCCTCCTCAAGTATATTAAAGGGGCGTAGTTCATGGGATGACCGGGTGGCAGCAAACAAAGCTGCATCCAAATCAAACTGCCTGGAAATGCTATGACTATAATTCAGCCCTGCAAGGGTTTTACCATAATCCTCAAAACCCTGTGTAGCTCCCCAGGTGGGTGCAGCGGCACGCGGATCTGAGGCATAAGTAGCACTGTCGATAGAGCTCGGAATAAATGCTTTTAAATTAATATGCGTTAGTAGTAAGGACAGCGTTCCCTTGTCCCCAACCGCTGTCCTGCCTGTCAGGGTGATATTAGAACGATCATATTCATTATTTTCACGGTAACCATCAGAATGCAGGTAGTTATAAGTTAGTCCAACACCGCCGCCACTTTTAACGGGCATCCAAAATGTAGAATTGCTTTTAAGCAAACCGTATGAACCCATAACAATTCCTGTAGAAATCTGTGTGGGGTCAGACGATGCAAAAGACGGTTGCAGAAGCAATGTGCCTCCCAGCCCGGCACCATATATGCTTGATGACGGGCCCCGAAGTACTTCAGTCCTGCTGACCAGGTCAATATCGATGTCTTCAATGGTTGTTTCACCATCACCGGTTGTAAGGGGTATATTATCAAAATACGCACGTATTTTACTCGTGGAAAAAGGTGACCGTGAACCAATACCACGAATAGTTAACCGGTTGGTATTGAGTGCTCCTGACTGCATGAGTACTCCTGGTACACGATTGAGAGCAGGAACAATGGAGGTATTATTATCACGCCGAAGGTCCATTTTTGCTAATACACTAACGGACCCTGGTATTTTATTTATACGATCATTCATACTAAATGCAGTTACCACCACGTCATTAAGAATGACCCCCGCGTACTCCATGAATATATTGAGTAATGAACCTGATCCATCAACAATTAAATTTTTTGGATTGTATCCTACAAAAGAAACCACGAGGGAATCTTTCCCCGGTTGTTTATTAAGTGAATAATATCCATTTTTATCTGTGGTAGTACCTGTATTTTGATGTTTCAGGAAAACGGATGCACCCACCAGTGGTACCTGGTTCACCTCATCTGTTACCCTACCCCGGAGGACCACGCTATCCTGCGAAAATCCCTCAAAAGAAACCATGAGAATGCAAACAAAAAGGAAATATTTACTCATTGAAAAGAAATCCTTACGGGTCACAATACCATTCCCTGTTTTGATTTTCATTAATGATTCGTCTTTGTAATCGTTGAATGTATGTCACTAATGGCCGTTACCGCGGCGCTTCCATACCATTCTTTTAAGTCCATTCGCAAACTTCCAGCCTGGATTGCAGGATCAGATTTGGTTAATTCTTCTGCTTCGGCAATGCTTTCCACATCAAAGACATAAAGGCCGCGCAGGTCCTCATCACCAAAAAACGGCCCTGCAAGTACGAGTTTGCCTTCTTCAGCCAACCTGTTGATATTTCCCATGTGGCCTTTTTGTAATTCTGCAGCTTCAATCGAATCGCGGTCCCTGTTTGGCCCCCTGTATAAAAACGCAATTACAAATTTCTTCATTCCGTATTCATCTGCTTCATATTTGATTGCAGCTGCTGAATCGTACAGACTCTCGTTTTCTGAAATTTCTGCTTCATGCAGTATATCATTGTATCGATCATGAGAATTACATGCCACTATTACAGTTAATGTCAATCCACACATAAACATAATTATTGAAGTTTTCATAATTTGAAGGATTTTGTATTTAAACAATTGAATTTGGCTGAAACAACAAAGTAATGAATTTAAGGATTATAGGAAGTATTTTTCAATTCATTTGAACAGAATTACTAATTCTTTGAGAAAATAATGTTTGTGTTTTCAATTAAACGAACTTCCAACTTCAAAGCTGCATTTTCTTTGGAATTTTTAAAATTACAATCCACTTTAAGCACATGAGTACCGTTTGAAATAGTAAATTTTTCAGGATTTAAAGGTATAGTTCCTATCTGTTTCCAGTTTGAGTCATAAATCACAGCTGTATCTCCACTCTTATACTTCAGTGTCTCTCCAGCTTTTATTCGTCTGTTGATTTTAATGGATTTAAAATTATCTAAAACCAGTTCTATATTGTTTACATCACTTTCTTTAGCAGTTATTAATAACTCAACGGTTTGATCCGGACCATTATTTTCATATTCAAATTCAGAATAGAGAGGTTCACCTGGTTGCAGGACCTTTTGATTATGTGTGAATATATAAGAGTTGATTTTTACTAAGTCCCATTTTCTATCTACCAGTTTGATCAGGTTATACTCCTTTTTGTTTTCCTGCATCTGCTGCTTTTGTTCTTCTGTAAATGCACCGGAAAGTCTAGCGTTTTCCCATTCCTTTATTTGATTCAGAATCCTATCAGAGTAACCATTTTTCTCAAGTGATTCAAAACTTGCTACAAATGCAAATCCCGCATCATATCCTGCTGAAAGCGCCAGCAGCCATTCTGTGTCCTCAATACTTGTTTCAGGAGTCATTTTAAACCATCCAAGCATCCCGGGCATCAGATTTCTTTTGAAATACTTCTGGTTTTTCAACCGATATTCCGTTTGACTTTCCCTGAATCCGGCATACCACGGTTCTCCCCAGTTCATCCTGGAATACAGATGCCAAAAAAAATGAGAAGTACGGCTTGCATCGGCAATAAAATGCTCTTTTATGTCTTCATTAAGTCCATTGTACCAGGCATTGGTAAATAGTATTTCGCCATAATTTCCCATTCCTGTCGAACGGTTGCCTTCAAGGCCGTCAAAGGAAATTTGGCGAAGTCCTGCCGTATTGAAAACGTCTGCAATATTTTCGGCTACCTCGATACTCAATTCAGCATTGGTCAAAAACACATTGTAAGCGTGGTCTGCCAGCTTACAAATTTTAGATCCTGAAGTGTGTCGGTCAGCATTTGTTCCAAATGCACCACGCTGGCAGTTTGTCAGTACGTATGGAGATGCTTCAGAAACTTTTTCGTAACGAATCAATTCATTTCCTATCTGTACTGTTTTTAAATGATTATTCCGGTATTGGTTGAAAAAGGTAGGAGAATCTACAACGATTGTTGTTTGCACCGCATCAATATCTGATGTAAGGACACTACAGCCTACTTTTGCCAGACGCTGATCAGGAATGGGTGTAACATACAGGTCGTTTGTGGTGATAAAATTTGATAAGGTATGTGCGCCCACAAACACACCTTTGCTTTCAGCAATTTCAACACACTTCTTCATCCCTTCTATTCCATTGGGAAATTTCTGCTTGTTCAATTCAAAATGACCCCAGGTGGTAAATGGGCCCGGATGGTCGAGGTATCGCAATCCTGCTTTTTCAACTACATCCAGCGCCTTAATGATGTCATCTTCACCAAAATCCATTATCAGGTAGCTCGCAGATGCTGTCCGCGATGTTTTTCCCCATTCCCCGTCCACAATGGGGTGAGGCAAACCTTCGGCAACTTCGATTTCCCCGATAGTTTCCAAAACATTCTCACGTGAAACTCCAAACATGGCAATTTTAGATCCTATCACCCCACCATCATCATACGCTGGTGCTACATAGTGATCATGATTCCAGGCTGAAATGGTCCTGTCTTTATCCCTGTTCCTGCAGTATGCCTGCAAACTGCTACCGAATGCTGCCGGTTTTGCTGCTTCCACCCTGTACAAAACTTCCCTTTTCCCTTGTTCACTTACATCCGTATAATCATCCTGTTCAAATATGTCGATCTGTGGCATGGAGTCATCATTGTGCCAGGGATAACCGCCCAGTGTCTTAGGATTCAATGCCTGTAATCCAATTGCAAATTTTTCACCCTGAACCACGCCAACTGTTTCGCCAATAACCTGGTTGAGGGTTGTAGGATATGGCCCCCAGATAACAAGATCAACGGGTTGCCGCGATTTTACTTCCAGGAGTTCAAATGAAAGGTACTTTTGGTGTTCTTTTATCAACACTATAGCCTGTAAATCAGAATTATAATAAAGTTCAGCTGTATCATTACTGTAAGCAAATTTTTCCGGCATCAATTTTACTCCTTTCACCTGTATTGACAACAGGGGGGCAAGGGTATCCACAGCTATCAGTTCACTGTCATTCAATAAATCCCTGAAGCTTGAAATGTATCCTGCAGGGCTGATCCTTATTGCAAATTTTTCTGTCTTCAAAATGCAATTGGAGCTTTGAGAGCATGAATACAACATTAGAGAAGTCAATCCAACAGCTACAATAATTCTAATTGACAATAGTGATTTATTCATAATTACAATATTTCTGATACACGGATAGTCCAGACATATTTTCCGGTATGGTTTTCTCTTATTTCAGAAGGTATAAATACTTTAAATCCATTCCCATCCCTTTGCCATTTTAAGGGTTCGTCAGTTCCCAGAAGTGTAACTTTTGCACCAGAAGCAGGTTGGTGCGATCCAATAATGATTTCTCCGGGAATCATAGTTTGGTTTTCTTCATTTTGATACAGGAAATAGGTCACTCCACTATTTTGTTGTGTCATGGCTATGTTTCCTGATTTGTAGGGATACAACGGTTTACTATTGTAGATCGCTTCGCCATTTATATCCAACCAGTCTCCATACTCCTCCAATAAATCATATGCGCCTTGCTGCCATTCTCCCTCCGGAGTGGGGGCAATATTCAATAGAAGGTTTCCACCTTTGGCAACAATGTCCACCAACAGGTGTATTCCTTCCCTCCCGCTCATATATTTTGCATTTTTGGTATGCGACCAGCCACCTCCGGAAATGATACACGACTCCCATGGATATTGAAGTGTACTTTCAGGAACCCTGTTTTCGGGTGTCAGGTAATTCTGGTTCTTACCGAAAACAGCCCGATCAACAACTATGAGTTCGGGCTGAATTTTACGGGCTTTTTCAACGAGTTCATCCATACGAATATCCTGGTTAACGATCCTTCGAGGTAAATATCCACTCTCAGAATTACTAAGTTGCTGATCATACCAGGAAGTAATGGAGGATTTCGGGGTTTTTGCGACCCAACCACCATCCAGCCACAAAATATCTACCTTGCCATAGTCAGTAAGCAGTTCCAAAATCTGGTTATGAGTAAATTCTATGAATTTATTCCAGGTTTCAGGGTTTGCCTCCGGGTCATAATTTACATTTCTGTCACGGGGAGGATATTTGGGGTCCCAATAGTAGGGTGAATGCCAGTCGGGTTTCGAAAAATACGCCCCGGCCCAAAGGCCCCGGGCACGAAAAGCATTAAATATTTCCTTTGTGATATTCGCACGCGGGTCACTGGAAAAGGGGCAATCGGGATCCGTAATTTTATAGTCGGTGTATTTTGAGTCAAACATACTGAACCCATCGTGATGCTTGGTGGTAAAAATCACATATTTCATACCCGCATCACTCGCAGCTTTTGCCCATTTTTGGGGATCGAATTTCGTTGGGTTGAATGTAGTCTTCAATCCTTCATATTCACTTTTATAAGCAAAATAATCATCAGGGTTCTCCCCGGCCGTTCGTTCACACCATCCGTATTCCTCCGGGCACAAAGACCATGATTCCACAATGCCCCACTGGCTATAGGTGCCCCAATGCATCAACAATCCAAATTTGATGTCCTGCCACAGGTTTATTTTATCAATTACTTTGGGGTTCGATTCTGAAACGTAACGAAGTTTATCATGCTCCTGTGAAAAGAGTGAAATACTTACAAATAGTAGTACAAAAAGTATTGAACGCTTTATTATACACATATACATTTTTCTATTTTTGAAACAAGTTATTCATGATTGCGGCGAAATCAAAAACGATTCATTTACTTCTATGATTAATATTGATAAACGGTTGAAATCAGGAAGTTTGGAAATTCCTTTTAATCTACCACAAATAAGTTCCTCTTCTTCGAGTCACTTGATTTAGATCTTTTCATGACCCACATCATTTTATTTTTGAAGAGAAATCCTTACCTTCTCGCGTCGAAAAACTCTATGAATTATGTCAAAAAATGTGTATTCAAAATGGCAGAAAATCAGCCTTGTATTACTCAGGGTTTTAATTGGATGGCACTTCCTGTATGAAGGTATCCTGAAGCTGTATAATCCAGCGTGGTCTGCCAAAGGCTATCTACTATCCTCTCAGGGGTTTTTAAGTTCTTTTTTCGCCTGGATGGCACACGATTCAATTGTAAAGCTGATTGATCCATTGATGATTGTGGGGTTGATGGCAGTAGGTGCCGGACTGATGTTGGGTGTGTTTACCAGGTGGTCCGCTTTGATTGGCTGTTTTATTTTACTCATGTTTTACCTGGCCCATCCTGCTTTCCCCGGACTTGAACAACCACTGTCCACCGGTAATTATTGGATTGTCAACAACAACCTGATCGAGGTGGCCGCCTTGTTGGTTATATACAAGTTCCCTATATTAAGTCAGTATTTCAGTATTGACAGCATTTTTGAAAAACGAAATTTGTCCCAAAACAACACCGGACATTCAAGCCAATTAAATTAACTCAAAACAATGGATAAAAAAGATAAATCAAACGGCGGATGGTCCCGAAGGGATATTTTAAAAGGTCTCAGTGGTGTCCCGTTTTTGGGATCGGTCTGGTGGGCAGGTGCGAACCTGAGCAATGAAATCCAGGAAGAGAAAAGAAACATATTGCAGACCCTGAATATTGAGGCAAAAGCACCCCCATTATCCGGTCCAATGAGTGGTGATCCGGTACGATTAGGTATCATAGGATTTGGTATAAGGGGTAAACAATTGTGCAGGGCAATAGGATTCGCTACAAATGATTGGTTGCAAAGCATGAGTGAAGCTGCCGATGCCAATAAAAATGACTCGAGATTACAAAACTTCCTCGATCAGGAAAATCTAAATATTAAACTAACTGCGGTATGCGACATTTTTGATGTGCGTGCTGAAGAAGCCATTGATTCATTCAGCACTGATACAAATACGATCAATAGATACAGAACATACCAGGAACTTCTCAACAGCGGGCAGGTAGATGCAATCATTATCGCCACCCCTGACCATTGGCATGCTTCAATTGCGATTGCAGCATTGCAGATGAACATTTCAGTGTATGTTGAAAAACCAATGACACATAACATTGCCGAAACATATGCGCTGAAAGATGCTGTTGAAAGCTCAAAGGGCGTATTAATGCTTGGCCATCAACACAGGCAAACACAAAGTTTCCTAACCGCAAGGGATATTATTGATAAGAATGTTCTAGGCCATGTATCACTAATCCAATCAAATACAAATAGAAACAGCGATAATGGAGCCTGGCAATATCATATCCATGAAAAGGCAAGCACGCAAACGATTGACTGGAATCAATTTATAGGAAACGCCCCGAAAGTACATTTCAATAAAGAACATTTCTTTCGTTGGCGAAAATGGTGGGCATACGGTTCAGGACTGTCAGGTGACTTGATGACCCACGACTATGACAGGATAAACGCAATCCTCAATATGGGTATTCCCAAATCCGTGATGACCTCCGGAGGCATATATACTCATATTGATGGTCGAAATGTACCGGATGTGATGCAAATAAATATGGAATATCCTGATTTTACAACGGGCGCCACCCAGGAAAAGAATAAGGAAAAAGGGATGACCCTTGTTTACAGTGCTACCCTTGGTAATCAATTTAGCCGCAATACATTGTTAATGGGCCATGATGGTACCATGCAACTGGGTAACAGGCTTGCTGTATATACTGATCCAAGGTCAACAAAGTTTGCTGACCTCCTGGAAGAAAATAATCTGGATCCTGAAGTACCTGTATATGAATACGACCCGGCGGGTGGAATTGACGGCGTTACTTCAGCTACATCAAAATATTTCGCCAGCAAAGGATTACTCTGGACCTATCGTGATGGAAAACGTGTCGATACCACTTTCCTGCATTTGCGCGAATGGCTTAGTTGTATAAGAAACGGAGGTAAACCGAGTTGTGGTATCCATGAAGGATTTGAAGAGGCAATTACTGCCCATATGGGCGGGATTTCCTATAAACTAGGCCGGCGGATCGATTGGGATCCAGTGAATCAGCAGATAGTTCCAGTTCCAGGCTATGATCTGGACGAAGTATTGCTTAGGGATGTAGAGAAGGTGGTATAAGTGTAGTGTATAGCACAACGTGCTCAGACATCATCCTGACCCACAAGGAAGGATCTCAATATAAATAAATAACCTACAGATGCTTCGCTGTCGCTCAGCATGCCGTGTATTACTTATATACCCCTTGAAGTGAATTAATTTGTCGGGGGAATATTATGAATAAAAAATATTTAAATAAGCAATGCATCACTAAAATACTGGTGCACAAATTTTAGAATAATCAACGCCTTACTAGTAGTAAGTTGGAAATGATGCTGAAAACTAATACACCTTTATTTTAAAGCAGTCATATTTGTTTCTCACCTTTTTACACTAAATTAATCTTCGAAAAAATGATTGAAAAAATGCAGTATGAAAATCAACTGAAAACTTCCAGGCGAATCCTGATGGGCCCGGGACCAAGCGATGCACATCCAAGGGTATTACAGGCGCTGGCTACCCCATTAATTGGACACCTAGACCCGGAATTTATTGCCGTGATGGATGACATTAAAACGATGTCAAAGCTTTGTTTTCTCACAGATAACGACCTGACTTTTGTAGTGTCGGGACCCGGTAGCGCGGGCATGGAGACCTGCCTGGTGAATTTGCTTGAGCCGGGCGATGAAGCAGTTATCTGTATTCATGGTGTATTTGGAGAGCGGATGGCTGATATTGCAGATCGTTGCGGAGCTAAAGTGATAAGAGTTGAAGCACCCTGGGGTCAGGCAATCGAACCTTCACAAATAGAAAATGCCCTGCAACAATGCAACCCAAAAATCGTATCCATTGTGCATGCTGAAACTTCCACTGGCGTATTACAACCCCTGGAAGAAATCAGTCGTATAGTGCACAATAGCGATGCTTTATTTGTAGTGGATACAGTCACAAGTTTTTGTGGAACAGAGTTGAGGATAGATGATTGGGGCATTGATGCAGCTTATTCGGGATCGCAAAAGTGTCTGAGTGCACCACCGGGACTATCGCCGGTAACTTTCAGTAAGCAGGCCATGGATGTTCTTGATCGCAGAAAAACTAAAGTCCAGAGTTGGTTTCTTGACCTTTCATTGGTGAAGAACTACTGGGCCGGTGAGAAACGTGCCTACCATCATACAGCTCCGGTATCCGCCATGTTTGCACTTCGGGAAGCTCTAAGGATTGTTTTGGAAGAAGGCCTTGAAAATAGATGGCTGAGACATAGGAAAAATCATAACCATTTAAAAACTGGTCTTGAAAGTATGGGTTTCGAATTCCTGGTAGCTGAAGGTTTTAGATTACCCATGTTGAATGCGGTAAAAATTCCAGAGGGTGTAGATGAAGCTGATATTCGAGATAAGCTATTAAATGAATACAATATTGAAATTGGCGCCGGGTTAGGAAAGTTTGCCGGTAAAGTATGGCGTATTGGGCTTATGGGGGAAAGTAGTTCGAGAAACCATATAAATATCCTTCTGTCAGCACTAAACGAACTTTTAAATACCTGAAATGAATTTTGATTCCAACCTTCCTAAGGGAGTATTCACAGCATCCCTTACCCCTATGAATAAGGATTTAAGTGTGAACCACACACTTTTGGTTGACCATCTCAATTGGCTTCTACAAAACGGTAGCAAAGGAATATGCCTGCTGGGTACAACAGGGGAAGCAAATTCATTTACTGTGGAAGAGAGATTGGAGGTTATTGATCAGGTTGTTGATGGCGGAATTAACCCCCAAAGGCTCCTGATCGGCACTGGGTGTTGTGCCTTCCCCGATACAATAAAACTAACAAAATACGCTGTTGAAAGAGGAGCCGGTGGAATACTGATGCTGCCTCCTTACTACTACAAAGACCTCAGTGAAGCGGGTATCCTGGACTATTTTAAACTGGTTATCGGTAAAGTAAATAACCCCGACCTGAGAATATATTTATATCATTTCCCGAAAATGACCGGAGTTCCATTTAACCTATCCCTGGTGAAAAAACTGATCGATGCACATCCTGGAATAATAGTAGGTATTAAAGACTCGGGTGGTGACTGGACCAACATGGACTTCTTTTGCAAAGAAATTCCGGGTTTTAAAGTTTATGCGGGTACCGAAAAGTACCTGTTACCAATTCTTCAAGCGGGGGGAGCGGGCTGTATCTCGGCCTCAACCAATGCCACTGGGGCGCTTTCGGCAGAGCTTTACAATCAATGGCAAACAAACACAGCGGATGAATTACAATCTTACGTAACGAAAATAAGAACAGCTTTCGAGAGCACACCCTTTGTATCAGGACTGAAGTATATGTTTTCAATATGGAATAATGAACCTGGATGGCTTCACATGCGCCCGCCAAATGTCATGCCTGGATTGGATATTTTAAACGATCTTGAAAATGAACTAAAAAAATGTAAATTTATTCCTCAGGGAATAAAAGGACCAAAAACTACTTAAAAAATTCAACCGAAAAGGTGCTTCCTTCCCCCACCACTGTTTCCAACCGAAATTTACCATTTAGTCTCTCCACCAGTTTCCTTGCAATCATTAAACCCAGGCCTGTGACTTTATCTTTGCCTCCCTTCTTTAACTGCGAGTATGGGGCAAACAATCTCTTTTTCAGGTTATCATCAATACCGGGTCCCTGATCTACAACTGAAATTCTAATAGTATTTTCAGTTTCAATTACCAGAACAACGACCTTTGTGTTTTCATTGGCGTATTTAATAGCATTCGATAGCAGGTTTGAAATAATCTGTTTAAAATATTTCCTATCTGTATTAATTTTATCTGTCCGGATGTGCTCGTATTCAAACACCATTCCAATATTCTTGCTAAAAGCTGTCTCCTCAAAACCCTTTATAATTTCTTTGATCGAATCCAGATAATTTACCCTGGTCAGTTCCATTTGCTCTTGTTCAGATTCAATCTTATGGATGTCCAGAATATTTGTAATCGTACTCCTGGCTTTTATTGTGGTTTCTTTAACTAGTTTCAGGTATTTCATCTGATCCTCGCTTAGGGTAACCTTTTCCAAAAGCACCAGGTTGACAAGTCCTTCTATATTATCGAGTGGTGTACGAAGATCATGGGCAGCAACCGAAATGATATTATTTTTTTCAATATTAAGTTCTTTCAAACTTTCTACATTAAAGGACAACGCGTTATTCTTTTCCTCTATTTCACTATGTTGTGATTCAATAATTTGAAATTGTTCTTGTAACGCCTTCTTTGATTTAATGATCAATATAATTGCCATTATTGATATGAAAGAAATAACAATGATAAGAACCACCAGCAATTTCATAGAATCATCAGGAGCTGCACCCCCCAATTGCTGAGTAATAATCAACATGGAATAATAAAAAATTAAACTAGTCATTTAAATATGATGGCCTGACTTTACAAATCAATATTAATAATAAATATTAGTAATAAATAACTTCATGTAAGAAGTACATAACCTTTCTTTTTGATTTCTAAAATTTAAAAGGATAAACTCTCCATTTTCATATCTTTACAAATCGTTTTAAAACTACATTCAAACTAATTAATGTCTGATTTTATTGAAGAACTGAAATGGCGTGGAATGATCCACGACCTGACCCCTGGAACTGAAGAACAACTCCAAAAGGAAATGACTTCTGCATATATTGGTTTTGATCCCACGGCCAAATCCCTTCATATAGGCAACCTTGCAACAATAATGCTTCTCAAGCATTTCCAACTTGCAGGTCATAAACCCTATGCACTCGTTGGTGGCGCTACCGGCATGGTAGGAGACCCATCCGGGAAATCTGAAGAACGGAACTTACTCGATGAAAAAACTTTAAGATTCAACCAGGAGTGTGTAAAGATCCAGTTGGAGAAATTCCTTGATTTTAATTGTGGCAAAAATTCAGCAGTAATGGTTAACAACTATGACTGGTTTCGTGATATGGGATTTTTAGAATTTTTAAGGGATGCAGGAAAAAACATTACCGTTAACTACATGCTTGCTAAAGACTCTGTTAAAAATAGAATGGAAACAGGACTTTCATTTACTGAATTTTCGTATCAACTACTCCAGGGCTATGATTTTTATCATTTGTTCAAGGAGTATGGTGTAAAAATCCAAATGGGAGGATCTGATCAATGGGGAAACATTACCACGGGAACAGAATTTATAAGAAGAAAAGCTAATGGAGATGCATTTGCACTTACAGCACCTCTTGTTACAAAAGCTGACGGAACAAAATTTGGCAAAACAGAAAGCGGAAATGTATGGCTGGACCCTGATATGACCTCCCCCTATAAATTCTATCAGTTTTGGCTCAATACTACCGATGAAGATGCCACTAAACTAATACGGGTTTTCACACTTTTGAATGAAGATCAGATCAACAATTTAGCGAAAGAACACGCTGAAGCTCCTCACCTACGTATTTTACAAAAAGCATTGGCCAGGGAAATAACCATAAACGTTCATTCTCTGGATGCCTATGAAAATGCCGTTTCTGCATCACAAATATTATTCGGGCACTCTACAACGGAAGATCTTGCTAAAATTGATGAAGAAACATTGCTGAGCGTATTCGAAGGAGTACCAAAAGAATTAATATCAACTGATACTTTAAATGACTCTACTGATTATGCTGATTTACTGTCAGTTAAAACTAATCAACTTGTTTTTAAATCAAAAGGGGAAGCAAGAAGAATGATCCAGGGAGGAGGTGTAAGTATTAACAAAGTAAAAGTGACCAATGCAGGGGAAAAACCCTCACTGGATCTACTTCAGAATAAATACCTGCTGGTACAAAAGGGTAAAAAGAACTATTTTTTAATTGAAATTGAATAGTCAGGATTTATACCGGATTGTATTGACCCCAAAAGGTTTATTTCAGTAAAGAGCCTTTACATTTTATACTTTACCCCTGCAATTCCGAGCCCTTGCGAAAATGTGCCCGTTTGATATTTGAGTTCTACAAAAGGCACGAAAGAACCTTTTCCAAAATTAGCACCGCCCCCAATATTCAGGCCTGTTTTTGAAATTGCAATCCTCCGGGCATAATAAGGTGAGCCCTGCACCACAATATCACCGGTGTATTTTGTATGATTCATACCAACCAGAATAAATAATGAAGCAACCTTTTCAGGGGATACAATATAAATTAATGCCTCGAAATCGATTATCCAGGAAGAAGCATTTAACTCATTTGACTGAAAATCCCATTCTTTGCGAAAAAACTTTGTAAACGAAATATCAAAGGCCACTTCATCTTTTATCATTCCTGCTGAAATATTTACCCCGGGCGATCCCAGCAGTGTTCCGTTAGCCAGACCCAGACCGAATACCGGTACCTGTCCTGTGGAAATTATCGGGGTAAATAGAAGAAAGATGTATAGTCCAACCCTCATTTAACAAGAAAATAGGTAGCTGACAACTGAATAAACCTGTTTCGCCTTTCTGCATTATCGCGTATCTCTACATCAGTCATCCCATAATTATACCGTAGTTCAAACATCCAGGCATCTCCCAAATCATATCCCACTCCTCCAAACAATCCATAGTCAGTGCCGGCTACAAATTCTTCGATATTATAATAATTTTCATCATTCCCGATTGTTTCTATTTGATCAGCACTCAGTAAAAATCCTAAATAAGGACCAAAATGGAGATTAAAATTGCTTCCAATATCAAATTTCATTGTTATGGGGATGTTCAAATAATTATAGTTTTCCTCATAGCTTCCCGTAGGAAAAGATATTTTGCCACCCTGGGTAGAATATACGATCTCAAGCATAAATCCAAACTCAGGCAGGTCCCAGGTAGCAAGCCAACCGATATGGTATCCGGGGCGCAGCGTATTAGAGGTAGCATCAGCGCCGGTTCCCAAATACGAAAGGTTGCCACCCGCTTTAATACCTGTACGAAATCCCTGTCCTGAAGCCGCAAGAGGTAACAAAACCAACAGTATCAATCCAAATTTATTCAACATTGAAATGGTTTTATTAATTTGAAAAATAAATCGATCTGCTAATTTCTATAACTAAAATTTAAAATAAAAATTGCATATTGTATAAAAAAAAGGCGCCTTTCGACGCCTTTTAACCACCAATCACTAACCAACCGCTGCTTAATGATCCAGTAGAAACCGGATCACATCAGTTGTAGTCACAATACCTACTAATTTTTCATCATCCACAACCGGAAGAGCATGAAATTCTTCATGTGCCAGTATTTCTGCTACTTCCGTAATAGTACTTTTTGAACTCACCGTTTTGGGGTGATGCTTCATTACCTGATCAATCGTTAACATTTCAAATATCGCTTCATCAGCTTCGTACTGACTTGCTCCAAAACTTTCACCAAAGCTTATTCGAAGAATATCCGTCAGGCTTAATATCCCTAAGAGCTTCTCCCCTTTTACAACCGGAAGATGTCTGACTTTTAGCCTGTCAAAATTTTGTCGTGCCTGGGCTAACGTATCATCAAGACATAGCGTAAATAAATCTTTTGTCATTATTTCCCCTACGGCTACAATGTTTTTCATTGATATTTCTGCATCCTTAAGCACGTATCAAATGTATATCAGGAAACGAATTATAAGTATGACGATAATCAGTTTTGTATATGCTTTTAGTCAAAGTATAAAAAAAGCCCCTCCGGATAAGGAGAGGCTTTTCAATGAATGTTGTTATTGTCAAAATTTAATTCCTGCCGACAACTGAAATACTCCATTTTTTAACCCGTCGGTAGTTTGTGTGATACTGGTTGCGCTCAAGTCCGACACCCCAAGATTGTAGCGGGCTTCAAATATAAGTTTACTAACATCAAACCCTATTCCAAATACGATTGACCAATCACCTGACTTAAACTGATCGGCAACTTTTTCAGTACCGCTACCAAAATCAAATTCCTCAGCTCCATCAACTACAGCTTTGGCAAGAATTCCATACTGGAGACCCGCCTGAAGATTAATCAAAGGTATCAGGCTTATTTTAGCAACGACCGGAATATTTATGTACGATTGTTCGAGGACAGACTCCCCTCCGGTAGCAACATCTTCAAATTTTTGACCTTGGAGTGAATAAACCACATCTGCCTGAACACCTACAATGGGTAATTTTATACCAAAAAACAATCCACCGTGATAGCCTGTGTAACCTTCAAGACTTGCTACTCCAGCAAGATCATCCAGGTTTTTAATGCTCGCAAAATTTACACCTCCTTTTATACCCCATTTAAACTGGGCTTCAACGGTACCTGAAAATAAAATGCCTGAACCAATAAGAATAATTGTAAATAATTTTTTCATTGTTTAATTTTTTTGTCTTAAAACGATTTTATACATCCTTAATTGTGCAAAGCAACAAAAAAGTAACCTCAAATCAAGTTATACTCCGGATTTTTCCCATGAATTCCCCTAAAAAAGTCCATTATCTTATCCATGTCTTTTTCGGTGTTGTCTGTAGTATAAAATGGTTCTGCTATTTTCATCTCACCTACCTTAAAATCAAATCCAACCATTACAATTGGCACTTTGGCATTCCTGGCAATGTAGTAAAATCCAGTCCTGAATTTAGCAACCTTTTTACGGGTGCCTTCAGGAGCAAGGGCAAGTCTGAATTCATCGTGGTTATTAAATATCTCCACTACAGTATCCACCATATTTGTTTGTTGTTTCCTGTCAACCGGATACCCTCCAAGCCATCTGAATAACCATCCGCATGGAAAGCGAAACAGCTCCTTTTTACCCAGGTATCGTGTATTTTTCAGATTAGAAACACTGCGGCCCAAAACTCCCACCGGAAAATCCCATGCACTGGTATGGGGAGCTACAATGATG
>CAZONK010000038.1:0-18540 GCA_964581095.1 uncultured Roseivirgaceae bacterium | reverse complement strand
GCACTGCACTGAGTTCTGTATCCAGATTGACCACCTGACCCTGGTATGAAAATGAGTTAGGGAAACCCTCAATGGTGACGTCAAATTTTATTTCCGGGGAAAGAAGAGGCCCCTGTAAGTTGAGAAGGACCTGTATTGGATACCTTCGCCTGATTTGAGGGGCATTTCTGTACGTTGTGTCTAGTAAAGGAGCAACTGAGGCTTGGAGAGCGTAGGAAGCATCAATATCAAGGGTACCTCCGTAAGGATCACCAAACCAGGTAATCTTACTGTCAGGTAATATAGAGAATTCTTTATTCACAATGTTGTACAATGTAAAATTGTATCCTCCTTCTTCAATGGTGTAGTCTCCAAACATTGTAAACTCTCCCAGTGGATCAAAATGAAAATTAAGTTGTCCATTGCCTCTGCCTCTTATAATATCCCCGGCTGTCAGGTCAAAGATTAATTCAATATATGCATCACGTGTAACCTGTAAATCAAGGTTAAAATCAAGACCTTTTATGGTTTCGTTTAGCAGGGTAACTTCAATATTCCCTTCTTTTTGTTCAGTAAAGCTTACAAATTGGATAAACTCTTCCTGATCTACATCTGATGTACCTCCTAGCGGTATAAATATTCGGGAACCCGAAGCCGTTGTTGCATTAACATCAATAGAAAGGTTTGCAGGATAGCCTTTAATTACAATATCTCCTGTTCCGCGGGCTGTTCCATAGAATAAATCATTGTTTGCAAGAGATGTATTAAGGACAAGAAAGTCAGTGAAATTTCCACTAAATTCAATCAAAATATTTTCCAATCCTTCAAGTATGAAAGATCCATTTAAAAGGGCAGTGTTTCCGTCTCTATCTGTTAGTACAGCATTAGTAAGACCAATTTTATTATCCTTCATTTGTATATCAGAAACGAAAGAGTAATAGGTATTCAGGTAATTTATTTTAGTACCCGCTTCATAAATGGACCCTGTACCTTCAAATGTTGGATCGTTAAAATTTCCTCTTATATGGAACAAACCATCGATATAACCCTGGAAATTCGAAAAAAACTGATTAATAAAAGGTTCAATTATATTCAGGTTTGCCTGATTTAATCCTACTTCCAAAAATATCCCGTCAGCTCTTTTTGGGTAATAGTCGCCAAGGATATCAATGGTTTTCTTCCCTGATTTAGCAATCTCGAATTTTAAATCAAATTTTTCTTCATCATTTATCCACGTTGATTTATTATACACATCACCGATTACAAGTTCATTTATTTGAAAGTGCGATATAAGGATATCTGATTCAAAAAACAGGTCATTGTAATAGTCTTTGAATTGAAAGTAGCCACTTCCTATACCATCAAGTAGTTTTGAAACTAATGGGTTAAAGTTTGAAATTTGAAATTCTTCAAGAATTACCTTCAAAGGTTTGGTAGGGTCCTCAGAAATAAAACCATCAACAAGTATCCGTTCTTTTAACTTTGCTATCCCAAAATTCTGAAACGATACTTCCTTTTTATTTATAGTAATTATATTGTCTTCCAGAATACTCCATTTTTCATCAATTGCCTGAAGATCAGACTCTTTTAGTTTAAGAACGGTTAAATCCTGTAGAAAAATAATGTCTCCGTACAAGTCAGCATACGATTTGAGATCTGACTTCTTCATAGCAAAATTGAAATCAATTTTATTTCGGTCCCAGATGGCTTCTGTTGTTAATCGTTGTGATTCCGTTTTTCCATTAAATTTTTGAAACTCCGATGATATAAAAAAACTTGCCAGCACATTGCTGCTATCAGAAATTTTTGAAGCGTTTATATCGATCAGGTTGTCAACGAATTCATTTTCATTGATTATCAGTGTGTCGAATTCTGTATTTAGTTGCAAAATAGAGGCGTATCCCTTTGAAAATTTTGATTCGACAATCGCATTTTTACTTATATAATATCCGGGATAAAAAATTGATAAATATGGATTTATATCAATAAGCTCCAGATCGAGTGAAAGTTGGTAAGGAGGTATTGAATCCGAGACCCTGTTGGTATAATACGATCTTATTTCTTGTCCATCATTTTCAAGGTTCAATTTATACTCTTTTAGTAATCTTATAAAGTCGTTGTAAACCCATGTATAATGGTAATTGCCATTCATTTCAATATTTACTCCGTCTGTATTGATTTTTAATTCACGATTGCCCGATTCTAACTTTGAGAGGAGAAAAAACTTGTTTATATAAAGGCTTCCTGTGTCATAGGTGAGATTGATATCAGTCATATTGAAAGTTCCTTTTAAGCTATCAATTTTTAGACCCGTAATATCAACATTTAAATTTCCTGATAAAGAGGAAGGAGTTTTTACGAGGTTAAGTACGCTAAAATCGATGGTGTCTATCTGTACCTCCAACAGAACCTTATTTATTTTTTCCCTGAGGTCGATGGTTCCATTTGCATCAATTTTCACAAATGGGTCATTCACAGTTATTTTTCCCTCAAATATTTCAGATGCAAAATGAGCATTTGTCGAAATATTATTAATGTCATATCCATTAATTCCAATCCTCGAGATATCTCCATCAAGTACAAAATCTGCATTGCTCGCGTTAAACCCTTTTCCTTTAATTTCTCCTTTCATGTCAATTTTTTGAAATATATCAAGTCCTGAATATATACCCAGGTCGAAATTCTCTGTTATCAGGTTCCCTTCATACGTTGAAATATCTTTATCTATTTTAATGTTTACGTCTGTAATGAGCTTTCCAATGTTGGTATCAAAATTCCCGGATGCCACAAAGTCATTTATGTATCCAATGAAATTTCCAGAGAATAGTAATTTGTCAATCCCATTCAATTTATCAAGTACTACACTACCAAGGTAAGGTTGTAATTCGACGTATGATGCCGAAGATTGCCTAAGACGAATTACTATGAATGTTTCATCCAGGTCCGGAAGGCCGGAAAAACTGAGGTTACCGCGCAATCTCCCATTGTTGCCAAAAGTAAGATCGGCATTTCGAATATTAAAATCGGTTACTTTGCCTGAAAAATCACCTGATATTTCATAACTGTCTTTTATTCCCCTGAACTCCTTGGAGAAGAAAGCTAAATCTTTTGAATCAATGAAGCTGTCTTTCAACCGAATGTACATTTTAACACTATCTGTAAAATAGGTGAGATTACTCATGCTGGAATATGAAAATCTGATACTATCGGTAATTGTACTATTTCCGATTTTTGCCTCAAGGTCCGCAAAAATCATTTCCTGCTGATGTACAGTATAATTTACACTCAACTTATGTATTGGAAGTTTAGTTTTACTTTCCACTGCACTCAAACCAGGAGTGTAAAAGGTGATAGTGTCGTGCCGTTGTAAAAAATTTGATGCTGTTCCATTTAAATCAATGAGTTTGAAATTATTTATGTTAAATCCGGGGTAGGTGACATCGGTAGTATGATTCTGAAATGTAAACTCAGAATCTTCAATTTCGAGTTCACCAATAGAAAACGGGACCCTTTTGTCACCACTGAGACTATACTTGATTGTATCTATTAACTTCGTAATGTTGAGAGGCTCTCCGGGGGCATATTTATACAGAAATACTTCAGCCTTTTTTACTTTTATTTTATCAAGCGACTTTTGTGTTTTGTCAAAGAGGGAGCTAATGCTGAAGTTGATTCTTGCTTCAGGAATATTAAACATTATGCTATCGTGAGTATCAGTTACCTTTAATCCTTCCACTTTTAGTGCGTCAAACCAATTCAAATTGATGTAGTCAATTTCAAATTTAAACCCGGTAAGTTCATCAAGGTTATGGGTAATTTCCTGAACGATCCTGGTTTGAATGGAGGGTATTTTTAACACTGAGGTTACCGATAAAAAAAGAATTATTATTAACAGGGAACCCCATAATAGTACTTTGACAAATGCATTTTTAATAACTTGCAGCCTCATTATTTGTGCGCCTGTTCCCTTTGTGAAAATTATATAAGAGATTACAAAGGTACGGTACAAATATTAAGTGTTTAAGACAAATGAGTATCATACTTGGAATAGAATCTTCCTGTGATGAAACATCAGCGGCTATTTCCGTAAATGGAAATATAGAAAGCAATGTAATTGCGAGCCAAAAAGTGCACGAGAAATATGGTGGTGTAGTACCTGAGCTTGCTTCGAGAGCACACCAGCAAAATATTGTTCCAGTTATTCAACAAGCTTTGGAGGATGCCGGGGTTGAAAAGCCCCAAATTAATGGAATCGGGTTCACGCAAGGGCCAGGGTTACTGGGATCGCTGCTGGTTGGGAGTAGTTTTGCAAAAGGTATGGCCATTGCCCTTAACATCCCACTTTTACCCGTTCATCACATGAAAGCACATATTCTCTCTCACTTCATTGAAAACCCAAAGCCAGAGTTTCCATTTCTTTGCCTCACAGTAAGTGGTGGGCATACGCAAATAGTGGTTGTTAAAAGCTATTCAGAAATGGAGGTGATCGGAGAAACATTGGATGATGCGGTAGGAGAAGCATTTGATAAGGCTGCCCGGATCCTGGGGCTTTCCTATCCGGGAGGTCCTGAAATTGACCGCCTGGCGGCGAAAGGGAATCCGCATGCTTTTGAGTTCTCCAGGACTGATGTTCCTGACCTGAACTATTCATTCAGTGGAATTAAAACTTCATTTCTTTATTTTATCAGAGACAAAATTAAAACAAACCCCAATTTCATTGCTGAAAATATAACCGATTTGAGTGCGTCAATACAAAATACCCTGGTGAATATGCTTCTTGCAAAGCTGGAAGTAGCAAGTATCAAAACCGGCATTAATGAAATTGCAATCGCAGGAGGAGTATCAGCAAACACAATGCTACGTTCTCGATTGAACGACATGGCGGAAACCAGGAGGTGGTCGATTTTTATACCAAAATTTGAATATTGTACTGATAATGCTGCAATGATTGCAATAGCGGCACATTATCTCTATTGCGATACAGCTTACAAAGGTGTTGATGAACACATGCTTTCACTTACATCAATGGCCAGAATGAAATTCTGATTTATGAAGGGTCCATTTAAAGTAAAGGATGTTTGTGTTGAAAAACGATTGATGCAAAAGGTGAAACTGCCAAAAATTTCTTAAAATTGATAAAATAAATAGTTATTTCTCTAGTTTAGAATCCTGATGGCAAAAAACCTGAAAGTATCTTCAAAAATTAATATAAGGAATAAAAAGGCTTCCTATGAGTATGAACTTTTAGAGAAGTATGCATGCGGAATGGTTCTCACCGGTTCTGAGATCAAATCAATGCGCCAGGGGAAGGTAAGCCTTCAGGAAGCATACTGTGTTTTTCATAACAATGAATTGTTTGTGCGAGGCATGAATATTTCTATGTATAAAGAAGCAGGGCCAAATAATCATGAACCTACAAGAGAGCGTAAACTTCTCTTAAATAAATCGGAGTTGAAGAAAATTAAAAAGAAACTTGATGAGAAGGGTTTAACTGTTATTCCGTTGCGTCTGTTTATAAATGACAGGGGGTTGGCAAAACTACAAATAGCCGTTGGAAAAGGAAAAAAAATACACGATAAGCGCAATACCATTAGAGAGCGGGATGAAAAAAGGGAACTTGACAGGATAAAATATTGATTTCTGATGGATGACCAAACAAGTATAGAAAAAGGTATTTGTCGCCATAGCATCGTTTCCATGCGAAGTGAGCCAGCCCATCGGGCTGACCTGGTAAACCAAATGCTTTTTGGAGAACACTATACAGTAACCGAGTTTGCTACTGATCGTAAATGGTTACGAGTGAAAGCTGCCTATGACGGCTATGAAGGATGGATCCAGAAAGAGCAACATCATCAGATTAGCGATGAATATTTTGAGCAAATTGAAAATACTGAATACAAAATTTCAACAGATATTACTTCATCAATTTTATTTAACAAGCATCACATGAATATTGTTATCGGAAGTATTCTGCCGCTTTCAGTAAATGAAATATTTAAAATTGAAGAACGATTGGCTTTCAATGGGGAGGCTAAAAATCTTGGTGACCGCAGGGATCTGGAATTTCTAAAACAGATGGCAATAAAATTTATCAATTCTCCTTATTTGTGGGGTGGTAAATCACCTTTCGGAATAGATTGCTCGGGCTTTACACAAATGGTCTTTCGGTTGGCCGGCTATTTTATTTCAAGGGATGCATCCCAACAAATTATTGAAGGAGAACAAGTAGATGGTTTTACAGAAATACAGCCTGGCGATCTGGTATTTTTTGCAGATGAGGATAATAAATTAGACCATGTTGGTTTAGCAATGGGGAATAATAAAATTATTCATGCGTCGGGTTCTGTACAAATAGACAACCTGGAGGAAGGAGGAATAGTAAACAGGGTTTCCGGAGAAATTTCGCACCGGTTTCATGCGGTGAGGAGAATTTTACATTAATTTTATTTGAACACATTAGAAACATTCGTTGTTATTCAGTATTATCACGGTTTGTTCTTAAAAAATGCGTGCTTTAATACTGAATTTTGACTTTTCACCACTAAGTGTTTGCTCTGTAGAGAAAGCATTCATACTGATTTATCTTGAAAAAGCCGAACAGGTAAAGAAGTTTAAAGAGGGTTCATTACGAACAGTTACACGGGTGTATAGTATGCCCGCCGTAGTCCGGTTGCGTAAATATGTGCATGTTCCTTATAAATCGGTTGAGTTAACAAGAAACAATGTATTTAAACGTGATAGCCACGAATGCCAATATTGTGGAAGTAAACGGGATCTTACGCTTGATCATGTTTTGCCAAGGTCGAAAGGAGGCTCCAGTAATTGGAAAAACCTTGTGACGGCGTGTAAACCATGTAATACTAAAAAAGGTAATTTTCTTCCTGCTGAAATTGGACTAAATTTAAAAACAAACCCTTTCAAACCTTCCTATATAATGTTTCTTCGTGATTTCTCCGGATTTGATTTTGAGGAGTGGAATCAATACTTGAGGACCGGTTAAAATTTAAGGGTAAATTCAGTAAATCTGTCGGGTTCAGAATCTACCGTAAGTGTACCTTTATGCAGTTGCATAATTTGTTGCGACAGTGCTAATCCAATCCCTGATCCACTTTTTTTTGTAGTATAAAATGGGATAAATATTCTTTCCAGGGCTTCTGGTTCAATCCCCTGGCCATTATCACGGATCTTAATGTAAACATTTCCATCAATATCCACATCCCCTTTTAGGGATACAATAGGTTTTGATTGCTCAGGTACTGCTTCAATAGCATTTTTTACTAAATTTATCAGAACCTGTTCCATCAATTCTTCATCTCCTAAAATTTGTAAATCATCACGACTGACTTTCCATTCAAAGTCAACATCCGATTTCCTGATTTCAATTTTCATTAAGTTTGCAACGTGTTCCAGCAGGTCAGACAGGTTTATTTTCTTTAAAGTGGGCTCCGGTATGGTAGTATAGTCCCGATAGGCATCAATGAATTTGATAAGTCCATAGCTACGGCTCTCAATCGTATCCAATCCTTCCTGTAAATCATCAACAGATTCTGTATTCAAAACAAATGTTTCCTTTACAGGTGTAAGGTCCTCAATCAATATGTCTTTTAAAGTTGAAGTTAAGGAAGCGATAGGGGTGATTGAATTCATTATTTCATGACGTAGAACGCGTGTTAATTTTTGCCACGCTTCTAATTCATTTTGATGCAGTTCGGGCTGAATGTTCTGCATTGTAATGAGCTTATACACCTGTCCTCGCATGATCATTTCAGTTGCTCCCAGGGCCAGTTGGTGCTTTGCATCCAATCGAAATAGTTTATTCGCTCCAGGCTTTATATTTTTAATTAGCTCATACAATCCCATGCTTTGTGCCTGGATCTCTGCAATGTTATGAATTTGAGGCGTACGTAAATATGATTTTGCGATCGCATTTATTAGTTCAACATTGCCATCGTTATCAAATGAAAGTAATCCGGTACCTACTTGTTGTACAACTGTATTTAAATATTGCCAGTGCTCTTCTTTTTCTGACCGGGCTTTACGGAATGCTTCGAGTACTTCATTAAATGCAATATTTAAATCTTTGAAACTTTCACCGAGTTTATGATCTGACGCGAAACCTGAAATAAAATCAGAATACCTGACCGATTCCAGGAACCTTGTTAATTTTCTATTGGTGCGTTCAACATACCGGAATAATTCAATAATTGATATCAAAATTGTAAATCCAACAATAACAGCACTCACAATTTTGTTCCCGTCTCCAAACAGATAAAAGAACAGGAATATAAGACCACTGAGAAGGATGATCCTGAACAAAACCCTGATACGATAAGAATTAAATCCCATATTTTTCTAATCTCCTGTATAATGAAGAACGGGTAAGCCCCAGCTCACCTGCAGCAAGTGTAATGTTACCATTATGTTTTTTCAGGACTCTTCGAATAAGAATTTTTTCAACTTCTTCCAGATCAAATTGATCGAGGATAATATTTTCATCATCTCTTTCCTGGGTTTGGGAAAGCATCAGGTCTTCGGGTTGAAGAATTGTAGATCCACTCATTATCAGAGCCCGTTCAATTGCATGTTGCAATTCGCGTATATTGCCCGGCCAATGATACTTGGTCATGCGGGCAAAAGCTCCTTCGCTTAATTTATGTACATTCTTTTTATATTTTTCAGAGTAAACTTTCAGAAAATGATTGGCAAGAAGTGGAATATCTTCGATCCTTTCCCTGAGGGGAGGCAATGTAACTTCAATTGTATTGATCCTGTAAAGTAAATCCTGGCGAAACTTATTTTCCTTTACAAGCTCGTAAATAGGCATGTTTGTTGCGCAAATAAGACGAATATCAACATGTAGGGATTTGTTGGATCCAACCCTGGTAATCATTCTGTTTTGGAGAACTGCCAGTAGTTTGGCTTGTAAAGGCAATGATAAGTTACCAATTTCATCCAGGAAAAGTGTCCCATTTTGAGCCGTTTCAAACCTTCCTTCCCGGTTTTCATGTGCGTCTGTAAACGCTCCTTTCACATGTCCAAAAAGTTCACTTTCAAATAATGTTTCACTGATCGATCCAAGGTCAACACTTACAAATGGTTTCTCACTGCGTGATGAACTCTTGTGGATAGCCCGGGCTACAAGTTCCTTTCCTGTTCCATTTTCTCCGAGTATTAGTACACTTGCATCCGTTTTAGCTACTCTTTCAACGGTCTCAAATACTTTCCTGATAGCATCACTTTCACCTATCAGGTCATAAAATTGATGATTAAGCTTATCATTTAATTGCTTCTGTTTCTTTTTAAGGTCTTTTACTTCATTTCTTGACTGCCGCAACTTCATTGACGAGTAGATCGTTGCAAGAAGTTTTTCATTCTCCCATGGTTTTAAAACAAAATCTGTTGCACCTGCTTTAATTGCCTGTACTGCCATTTGAACGCCACCGTATGCCGTGATTAATACGACTACTGCTGTGGGGTCTTGCTTAAGAATTAAATCAAGCCAGTAAAATCCTTCCTTCCCACTACTTACATCTTTGGTGAAGTTCATGTCCAGAAGAATTACATCGTATTTTTCGTTTTTAATCAGGTTTGGAATGGCGTTGGGATTTTTCTCAAGATCAACCTGCTTAAGATGACGTTTTAAATATATTCTGGCTGCTTTTAAAAGATCTTCATTGTCGTCAACAATGAGGATTTTGCCACTTTTTTCGGGCTTAATGTCCATTTCCTCGAGTATGTATATGTATTGTATTCACGCAATTACTTCAATAATTCGCTAGTAGATTTTATAACCTATACGTTAAAAACAAATGAAAGTAGCAATTATTTTCAAATTATTTTCAAAATAGGACACCTAAGTGTCCGTCAGCGAACGCTCTCGTTCATGATTGAACGTAGTTGAAAACATAAATGATCGATTCTAAACCTTAGCAGCCTTTTTTACGTTTTGGCACAATGTTCGCCTATACTTTTATGGACTACTGATATTTTTATTGAGATTGAATGGATAGGAAGATAAAAAAGAATAAATGGACATTTAAACGGATAGCTACTATATTGTTTGGTGTAGTTTTTCTAACATTTGTCGTATATAATTTTGGGTTTGGCGATCGGCGATCCAAATTGAACGTAGATGCCAATAAGGCAACAATTTCCACTGTTTCGTACGGCCCATTTACTGAATATATTCCACAAACAGGTACGGTAGTTCCGGCACAAACTTTTTACCTTGATGCAATTGAAGGTGGTACAATCAAAAACATTCTAACTGAAAGCGGTGCAATAGTACAAAAGGGTGATGTCATCATGGAGCTTACCAATTTGAACAGGGAGCTGAGTGTATTGACCCAGGAAGCCAATCTGAATGAAAGTATCAACAGGGTACGGCAAACACGGCTACAACTTACTCAAAATGATTTGACCCAGCTGCAAATCCTGGCAGAAATTGATTATCAGATATCGATATTAAGCCCACAATACGGTCGCGAACAGGAACTGTTTGAAAAGAACCTGATCTCAAAACAGCAATTTGAGAGGACCGAAGAACAGTTTCGCTATTATCAAAAACGCAAGAAGTTTACCTATCTGGCATATAAGAATGATAGTATCGCCCGGGTACGGCAGATGAGAGAACTTAATTTATCAGAATCCCGGATGATGAAAAGTCTTAGTGGAGTAGGACGGATACTTGATAACCTGGTTGTTCGCTCACCCATAGGAGGACAACTTACGCTTACGGCCCAATGGCAGGAGGGTATGTCAGTCAACATAACCCAAAGGCTTGGACAGGTGGATGTAGTTGGAAATTATATTGTACGGTGTCCTATTGATGAACTTTATCTCGACAAAATAAACAAAGGATTAATTGCTACGTATAAAAAATATAAACTTCGTATTACCTATATCTATCCTACTATCAACAATGGCAGATTTGAAGTGGATATGGAATTTGTTGGTGAGCAACCCGTGGGAATTGTTCGCGGGCAGTCAACACGGTTGCGAATTGCACTTGGTAAATCATCAGAGCAAACCCTGTTACCGGTCGGAGGATTTTTTAAAGATACAGGCGGAAACTGGGCATTTGTGTTGACTGAAGGTGGAAAAACCGCTGAGAAAAAACCAATAAGGCTTGGTAGAAGAAATACGGAATATTACGAAGTTACCTCCGGGCTGCAACCCGGGGACATGGTAATTACATCATCATACGATAACTATGGTGACAATGAAGTTTTAGTGCTTAGTTATTAATGAATACAATATCGAAAACCACATAAAAATTATATTATGCTTAAAATCAAAAAACTAACAAAGCTGTACACTACCGATGAAGTGGAAACAACTGCATTGAATGAAATTGATCTTGAAATAAAGGAAGGTGAATTTGTAGCAGTAATGGGACCTTCAGGATGTGGTAAATCAACATTACTTAACATCCTTGGATTGCTTGACAATCCTTCCGATGGTGAATATTATTTTGGAGAACATGAAGTTTCAAAATATTCAGAAAGGCAACGGGCACAGTTAAGAAAAGGATCTATAGGATTCGTTTTTCAAAGCTTTAACCTGATCGATGAACTTACAGTATTTGAAAATGTTGAACTCCCTTTGCTTTATCTGAAGGTTCCGTCTTCTGAAAGAAAGCAAAAAGTTGAGGAAGTTTTGGAACGTATGAATATTATGCACAGACGAAACCACTTTCCTCAGCAATTATCAGGGGGTCAGCAACAACGTGTTGCAGTAGCAAGGGCTATTGTTGCCAATCCTAAACTTATACTCGCGGATGAGCCCACAGGTAATCTTGATTCAACAAATGGTGAAGAAGTTATGAAGCTTCTTTCACAATTGAATGAAGAAGGAACAACCATTGTGATGGTTACACACTCACCTTATGATGCTAATTATGCACATAGGATCATCAACTTATTTGATGGAAAAATAGTGACAGAAAATATCAAAGAACAATTCCATATATAATAAAGGCAATGTACGCCTCAAGGTCAATAGGTGTCTTTTCCAACTAGGGAGAGACATCTTTTTTTATCTCTAATCTGGTGATTTGATGATTTGTCGATTTAATATTTGTTCAATTACAAAACCTATCCCCTTCGTTACCATATAATCAAAAGAACTATGTATAACACACTACCTACCAAAGCAACCTTTTCTTTTTAATAGTTGTCTTTGAAATGTAAAAACTAAAATAATTACCCCATGTTGAAAAACTACCTAAAAATTACTTTTAGAAGTATGATGAAAAATAAACTGTTTGTTTTCATCAATACTCTTGGATTAGGAATTGCACTTGCTTGTTGTATTGTTGCCTATCTTAATTGGAATTTCAACGCGAAGTTTGATACAAACCATCAAAATGCTGATTCAATCTACCGGCTAAGTTTTATCCGGACAATAAATGGCAACTCAATAAAGAATGGCTCCAGTCCTATGCCACTGGGTGAATCCATCAGGGAGAGCATAAGCCAGGTTGAAAAAGTAGCCCGGGTAAATACGGTGGGTGGTAACTTTAAAATTGGTGATGAGCTTTTCAGGGCAGGTATTGCCGGTGTTGACCCGGATTTTTTTAGTTTGTTTACGTTTGAATTCATTGAAGGGAGTGCATCAGAAATAAATGATAAATCCAAAATATTAATCAATACTGATTTGGTTGAAAAGTACTTTCCGGATACGGATCCGGTGGGTAAAATCATCACTTATATTAATGGTGATGAGCTAGTTGATTTCATTGTGGGAGGTGTGTTCGAGAAGCAACCTTTTAACTCCAGCTTTTATATGACCGCCTATGTTCATTTCGATAATGTGCTGGATATCGGTGATTGGGAAGAAAGTAACTGGTCGTTATTTAGCACTACCTTTGTGAAGGTTAATAATCCCGGGGAAGTATCTTACATTGAGAAACAACTTCAGCAATATGTTGAAATTCAAAACAGGGCGAAAGAAGATTACAAAGTGGCTTCCTACTACCTTGATCCATTTGCAGGTATGGCGGTGCGGGATGAAGCGGGGAATGTTTGGAATAGCTGGTTTAGCGATAGCCTTCCCTTGGCAGCCGCCATCGCCCCCGGGATAATGGCGATCCTGATTTTGTTGATTGCCTGCTTTAATTTTACCAATACATCCATCGCTATTGCCAATCGCAGGATAAAAGAGATCGGGATACGTAAAGTAATGGGCTCAAGACGAAACCAGTTGATTGCCCAATTTCTTGGGGAAAATATTTTACTGACACTTTTTGCCCTGATTGTAGGCCTGCTGATAGCAGAAATCCTTGTGCCGGCGTACAGCCAGATGTGGCCATTTTTAGAAATTTCACTTGATTACCAGGAAAATGCAGGTCTCATAGGATTTTTGATCCTTTTGTTACTGTTCACCGGGGTAGTTGCAGGTAGCTACCCTGCATTTTATGTGAGTGGTTTTCAACCCTCAAGTATTCTTCGGGGTACGTTGAAATTTGGCGGTACAAATAATTTTACAAGAGTATTGTTAACCCTGCAGTATTCTATTTCTCTGATTGCCATTATCTCCGGGTTCATTTTTACACAAAATGCGACTTACCAACAGGAGTATGATATCGGATTTGATACTGAAAAAGTAGTTTTTGCATACGTGGAAAATGAGGATGGATTTAATGCAATGAAGAATAAACTAAGTGCAAGTCCACTGATAAATACAATTGCAGGATCAAGCCATTCTGTTACCTATTCCTGGTACACCGACCCACTGAAATTTGAATCCATAGAAATGGATGTTCGTCTCATGGACATTGGTGATAACTACCTTGATGCGATTAGCGCAACAATTATTGAAGGAAGGGATTTCATAAAAGATAGTCAATCGGATGTGGAATCTTCGGTTATAATTAGTGAAGAACTCGCAAGACAATTGGGTTGGGAAAAATCAATCGGTAAGCAATTCCTTTTGCGCGACACACTTCAATTATATGTTGTGGGAGTAGTTAAAGATATCTACCTGGATGGTGCACTTTGGGAACCCATTGAACCACTTGTGATGCGTTATATAAAACCTGACAGGTACCGTTACATTTCGGTGCAGGCGGATGTCGCAAACATTAACCAAGTTCATGAACTGATGGAGGATAAATGGAAAGTAGTATTTCCAAATAAACTTTCCGGAGTTGAATATATGGAAGATGGAAAAGCTAACCAGGCCCTGGTAAATAAAAATATTAAGTCAATATTCATCTTTCTTGGCCTGGTGGCAACCCTTCTATCCGCAATTGGTTTATTCAGCCTGGTATCGCTTAATATCATCAAACGTATGAAAGAAATAGGGGTTCGGAAAGTATTAGGAGCATCCTTGCCACATATTGTTAACATCATCAACAAGGAATTTCTGATTATATTACTTATTGCATCGGTACTCGGTTCAATTGCTGGATTCTACATGGCCGATATGCTTATGGATAGCATCTGGACGTACTATTTACCCATTGGAGCATTGCCATTTGTCTTGTCTGTTTTGATAATGTTTATAGTAAGCATGGTTACGGTGGGAGGTAAAGTAATTAAGGCAGCTGTACAGAATCCGGCTTATACTTTACGTGATGAATAATATAAATTGATCAGTGCAACTATGTACCGATGAATTGTATCTATTGTTTGTAACCTTTTGCGTTCAATGTCGTCAAATGGTCAGGTCTTAAGGTCAAAATCTCAAAATAAATTAGCATGCTCAAAAACTACCTCCTCGTTGCCCTGCGTAACATTAAAAAGCACAAACTTTATTCCTTTATCAACATTTTCGGTCTTACCATTGGGTTATCAGCCGGACTTCTGATAAGTATGTATGTAATTGACGAGCTCAGTTACGACAGGTTCCATGAAAATGTGGAAGAAATTTACCGGATTTCTTTACACGGAAAAATCTCAGGTCAGGAAATCATAACTTCAAATTCCTCTCCCCCAATTGCCCAGGCTTTGCTGAATGAAACATCGGGTGTGGAATCTGCCACTCGTGTCCGCACAATTGGTGATATCGTGCTTCGGAATGGTGATGAATCCATTGTGGAGGAGCAGGTGATATTTGCTGATTCCAATTTTTTTGAATTTTTCACTTTCAGATTACAGGAAGGTAATCCGAAAAATGTATTGAATGAACCCAATTCCGTTGTTTTATCTAATGAACTGGCGCAGAAATATTTCCCTGATGGTAACGCAATAGGACAGTTACTTAGTGTGGGTAGCCAGAAAACTGAATATAAGGTCACGGGTATTTCAGAAAATGTTCCCGGGAATTCACATATAAAATTCCGGGCTGTTCTTTCGCAACTCACTGCAGAAGAGAATTACGGAGGCTGGACAAATAATTTTTTATATACCTATTTCAGAAAGAATAAAAATACCAGTATTGAAGATATTGATTCACGCCTTGTAGAAATGGTGCATAAGTATGTTGGCGAAGAAATCTCACAATTCATGGGTGTGTCCTTCGATGAGTTTTTGGAACAAGGCAATGAATATGCATATATCAGCTATCCAATGGCCGACACGCACCTTCGGGCAATTACACAAGATGATATGGAAGCGAATGGAGACATAACATACGTTTATATTTTCTCAGCCATTGGATTATTTATTTTATTTATTGCCTGCATCAATTTTATGAATTTGTCCACTGCCCGTTCTGCCGGAAGGGCTAAAGAAGTGGGTATGAGAAAAACCCTGGGTTCGTACCGGGGTATGCTTGTAGGACAGTTTTTATCGGAATCTGTTTTATATAGTATTTTTTCAACTGTACTTGCTATTTTCTTAGCATATCTTGTTCTTCCGCAATTCAATCTCATTGCAGGTAAGAACCTGGAATTCTTAAGATTTATGACACCGGCATTTTTTATAATCATGGCAGGGGTAGCCATTATTGTTGGATTGCTGGCCGGTAGTTATCCGGCATTTTACCTTACAGCATTTAAGCCATCTGAAGTATTAAGAGGTAAAATTAAGGCGGGTATGAAAAGCAGTACAGTTCGAAGTTCTTTGGTAGTATTCCAATTCTGGATTTCCATAGTACTGATCATTTGTACCACCATTGTTTACAAACAACTGTCGTATATGCAGAACAAAAACCTGGGGCTGGACAAACAGAACGTGTTAATAATTTCGAGTACAGGCAAACTGGATTCGGACATTGTACCTTTCAAAAATTCAATTGAAAGCAATTCGAATGTGATTGCTACCAGTTATACAAATAGTGTATTTCCCGGTGTAAATAACACCACTGTTTTTAAGGATGCTAACAATGAAGGAGACCATATGCTGGGATCCTTTTTTACAGATTATGATCAATTAAATGTACTCAATTATGAATTGGTAGAAGGAAGATTTTTTTCCCGCGATTTTCCTTCGGATAGCACAGCAGTTGTACTCAATGAATCAGCTGTTAAAGAATTCGGATGGGAGAAAGGAGTAGGCAACGAAATACTCAACTTTTTTAATGATTCCCCATCAACAACCAGGGTTATCGGGGTAGTAAGAGATTTTAACTTTGAGTCATTAAAAACCAATATTCGACCCCTGGTAATTAACCTGACTAAAACTGCAAATAACTTGTTGGTGCGTTATAATGGAAATGCCGATGAAGTTATTAAAGCAACTGATAAGATTTGGAAGGAGTATGCACCAGGAGAGCCCTTCGAATATGCATTTCTCGATCAAAGCTATGATCAATTATTTCGGGCAGAGCAGCGACTGGGGAGTTTATTCAGCATGTTTACTGTGCTGGCGATTTTTATTGCTTCGTTGGGTCTTTTTGCCCTTTCTTCATTTATGGCAGAACAACGGACAAAAGAAATTGGTATTCGTAAAGCACTGGGTGCATCCATGGGCAGCCTCACTGCGCTGCTTTCCAAGGAATTCACTAAACTGGTATTAATTGCATTCGTACTTGCTGTATTTCCATCCTGGTATTTTATGGGTAAATGGCTTGATGGTTTTGTTTTCCGTGAGGAAATGGGCATTTGGGTATTTGCTGGAGCGGGTTTGCTTGCTATAATTATTTCCTGGATAACTGTTGGTTATCAGGCTGTAAAAGCCGCATTATCAAATCCGGTTGACTCACTGAAATATGAATAGATAAACTAACTCACGCCCTGGGATATTGGTTTAGTCCTTTTTACGTCCAAAAGCCATTGACTTTACAATCCAGTCAGGAAGTGGTTTTGCAGGATCACGTTTACGTATATCGAGATACCAGCCAATTTTTTTAAATATGGGTACTTTATGGGTTTCAACAAATTCAATAAGTGTGCCATCCGGGTCTTCAACATAGCTAAACCTGCCGGCTGAATCACCCATATCAAAAGAGTCCTGGCTATCCACGGTAAAAGGAAATCCTGCTTGTTCGCATTCTTCTTTTAATGCATCCATATTTTTTATATCAAAACATAAATGGATAAATCCCTGGTCACCCCACATACGGTCCGCATAGATATTCCGGTGGTCTCCTTCAAGCGCCTGAACAAGTTCGATTGTAGCCGGACCAAGAAGCCGGCTAAATGGACCTGCCATTGGTTTAGTATGTTTCAATAAAATTCTTCTGACTTTTTGATTCCCTCCTGGAAGTGATGAAAAATCATCAAATACCCCTTGTTTATCAAAAACAACATCATCAAACCCCAAAATACCGGAATATAGTTTGAGCGATTTTTCAATATCAGATACACCCAGAAGAATACCTCCAATTCCACCTGATTTGTTTGTGGTACCATTTGTAAGCCAGGTATCACTTTCTACAATCTGGAAAATATTACCCAACGGGTCTTTTAGATAAAATGTGTTGTTTCCAGCGGGGTCAGTTACTATTTCACTTAATAAGTTAATGTTTTCTTTTTTGAACTTCAAAAATGATTCTTCCACACTCGAGGTTTTCATTTTGGTGATGAAAATTCCATAGTTTCCCAGGATGACCTCGAATTCCGGAGACTGCGGTGTTCGGGAAGTGAATTGCCAGATTTCAAAACCACCTCCGCCATTAATATTGATTGCCAGACACGCGTGTCGGCTTTGTACTTTATTACCCGTATAGTTAAGCATCAAAGGGGCTTCTGCCGCTTCATTCAGTACAGGCACGTCCATTCCAAAGTGCTTCCTGTACCATCCCCATGCTTCTTCAAGATCAGGAATTCCAATTCCTACCTGCTGAATACCGCTTATTAACTTTTCCATAGCTCGTAAAAGTATCTGAAATCTTAAATATTTATTTGATTTGGTTAAATAAATATTCGAAGAATTGGATATTCATTTTTTAGACAAATAGTAACTTTGTAAGTTCAATTGTAACAGATCAAAGCAATACCTTCAATGGATTTCAAAAAAGATGTAGTTGAGAGAAGCAAAACAATTCCTGTAGTGGTGGATTTCTGGGCACCATGGTGTGGGCCTTGCAAATTCCTTGGGCCCATAATTGAAGCGCTAGCGAATGAAGCAAACGGTAGGTGGGAGCTTGTAAAGGTCAACTCAGACGAAAACCCCGAAATCTCCAGGGAATATCAGATCAGGGGTATTCCTGCTGTAAAGATGTTTTTTAATGAAC
>CAZONK010000037.1:15084-18668 GCA_964581095.1 uncultured Roseivirgaceae bacterium | reverse complement strand
AATTCAAATGAATCAGCTGAATCTTATATTGCTCATTCTTATTTCATCTTTTTCAGTTTCAATGGGGCAGAGAAGTTCATCAATCTTGAACTTTTAGGAAACGGAATGATCTATTCAATCATGAATGGATTTCGGCAAGGAATAGAAACCTGGCAATAGGATTATATCTTATGCCGTTCGAAATTGAAAATTTTGTTGGCAGGGGTTTTGGTATTCCAACAAATTATTCCATTTTAATTCCAGGGAAAAACCATTTTTTTGAAATTGGAACTGGATTCAGTTTTTTTTACGGCTACCGACATGTGTCAGAAGTAACACTAAACGAAATTAAACGGATACCTCTTGGAAGTTTATATATAGTTTCAAGACTGGCATATAGAAAAGAATGGTCTAATAAAATGATCCGAATATCTTTCAATCCATATTATGTCGTCAGTGATAATCTATTCAAATACATTAACTACAATTCCCGTGTTCAATTCTTCAGTGATTCAAATTGGAGATGGACTATTGGTGTTGCCTTTGGCTTTAAATACTAGCCAAGGTTTAATTAAAAATCAATAGAAAGCAGCACACACCCGTAGTTGTGAGATAACCCTGTCCTGAATTCAGGGCTTAAAAATACCTACTTTAAATGCAAGCCCGAATGACTGATATCTAAATTAATTTACACGTCAGGGTGAAACATTTTCGACATTCTCTGTTTCAATCTTATTGTCTAAGGTTGATCCACCTGTTTCTTTTTTCGGTTCGGGGAAAAACATTTTTTGAAAAATGAGAATGATACTTACCCCAACAAATATTGATGAATCTGCAAGGTTAAAAATGGCGCTAAAAAAAAGAAAATTATTACCTCCTACAAAAGGTATCCAGTCAGGCCAGATAAACTCAAATAAAGGAAAATAAAACATATCAACAACCTGACCATAGAACCATGGAGTAGGTGCATTATATGGAGCGTTATCAAGAAGAACTCCATAAAACACACTGTCGATCACATTACCGATGGCCCCGGCCAGTATCAATGAACCTGACCACAATAATCCCTGGTGAACACCCTTTTTGGCATAATAAAAAAGAAAATAAATACCTGCGAAGGAAGCAATCAAACGGAAGGATGTGAGAAGAACTTTCCCATAATCCCAGTTTAACCGCATTCCAAAGGCCATCCCTTCATTAAGCATGTAATGCAACCTGAACCAATCACCTATTACATTTATTTCTCCATACATGCCCAAATCCATATTGTTGTGAACCCACAATTTCAAGGATTGATCCAGTATTATTACTACCAAGGTGAGAAAATAATATTTATAGTACTTCACTTATTTTTCAATTTTAATCCTAAGTTGAAACTCATCAATCTCAAAATCTGAGCCATCTTTCACTTCCACCGCCAGGTGCAATTTGTTTGCCTGGGTTTCCACACAGATATAGTTGTTGAATTTGGTTAATGCTGAAGAAAGCATATCCTGATGATCCTCAACTTCTATAGATATTTTATCCTGCACATCCATCCCACTATCTTTTCTTATGTTCTGAATCCTGTTCACAACATCCCGGGCCAAGCCTTCCTCACGAAGTTCATCCGTTATGTTGATATCCAGCGCTACAGTAACAGAGGTGTCAGACGCTACCAACCATCCCGGTATGTCTTCAAATGAAATCTCAACGTCTTCGCGGGTCAGGGTAATTTCTATAACATCCAGAGCGATATTTATCTCGCCGGTTTTTTCGATAATCTGAATATCTTCATTTGTAAATTTACCGATTATTGCCGCTATTGATTTCATTTTAGGCCCATATTCCTTCCCAAGTTTTCGAAAATTAGGCTTTATTTTTTTAACAAGAATTCCACTTGTATCATCCACATACTCTATTTCTTTTGTGTTAATTTCAGATAAAATGAGATCTGAAACTTTGCTGATCCGTGTCTTTTGGGTTTCATCTAAAACAGGCACGAGTATTTTCCTGAGTGGTTGACGTACTTTTATCTTTTGCTTTTTACGTAATGAATGTACAAGGGATGAAATTGTCTGGGCAAGCTTCATCCGTTCTTCCAGATCCGTGTCGATCAAATCTTCGTCCGGAACCGGAAATTCCGAAAGATGAACAGACCCATGTTGTTCATTTACAGTTCCACTATTCAGATCAAGATATAGTTTGTCTAGATAAAACGGGGCGATAGGTGCCCCAAGTTTTGCCACAGTATCAAGGCAATGGTAGAGGGTATAATAGGCAGCTTTCTTGTCCTCGTTGTATTCCCCCCTCCAAAATCGCTTTCTGTTGAGTCGTACGTACCAGTTACTCAAATCATTATTTACAAATTGTGAAATCGCCCTTGCAGCCCGCGTTGGTTCATACTCATCGAACGATTTGTCCGTATATTTCACTAATGTATTTAGCCTGGATAAGATCCATTTGTCGCTTTCTGTGAGAATATCATTGCCAACTGATTCGCCATTGTAGCCATCAAGATTGGCATACAAGGCAAAAAATGAATATGTATTTTGCAATGTGCCAAAAAACCGACGCTGAACTTCAGAAATTCCTTCCTCATCAAACTTCAGGTTTTCCCATGGATTTGCATTGGAAATCATATACCACCGGGTAGCATCTGCTCCATACTTCTTCAACGTATCAAATGGATTTACAGCATTGCCCAATCGTTTCGACATTTTATTGCCATTTTTGTCGAGTACGAATCCATTGGCAATTACGTTTTTGAATGCAACACTGTCAAAGAGCATTCCTGCAATCGCATGAAGGGTGAAAAACCATCCTCTTGTCTGGTCAACTCCTTCGGCAATAAAATCAGCAGGATAGGATTGATCAAAGATGTCCTCATTTTCGAAAGGGTGATGCCATTGCGCGTAGGGCATTGCGCCCGAATCAAACCATACATCAATCAGATCCGGTTCGCGGTACATTTTTTGTCCCGAATCACTAACCAGGACAATATCATCAACCCAGGGCCTGTGCGGATCAAAATCCTCCGTTATCCCCTGGTTCATGAATCCCTTTTGAACAGCATGGTCAACCTCCTCACTAAGTTCAGCAAATGAACCTATGCATTTCAATTCCTTTTTATCCTCAGAAACCCAGATAGGTATTGGAGTGCCCCAGAACCTGGAACGGCTTAGGTTCCAGTCCTCCAGGTTTTCAAGCCAGTTCCCAAATCGCCCGGTACCGGTGGATGTCGGTTTCCAGTTGATTGTTTTATTAAGTTTTACCAATTTATCCTTCGCTGCAGTAGTTTTTACAAACCAGGAATCGAGTGGATAGTACAATACCGGTTTGTCGGTTCGCCAGCAATGTGGGTATGAGTGAACATATTTCTCCGTTTTAAAGGCTTTGTTCTCTTCCCTTAACTTAATGGCAATGAGGGTGTCCGTTGACTTATAATCCGGATCCGATTCATCTTTTCCTTCATAATTTTTGACATACATTCCTGCAAAATCCGTAATCTCTTTTACGAACCTGCCTTGCTTATCAACGATTGGAACTTCTTTACCTTCGGGGTCCTTAGCAAATATTCCCGGGATATTATATTTTGTACTGACTTTATAATCATCCGAACCAAA
>CAZONK010000037.1:0-14984 GCA_964581095.1 uncultured Roseivirgaceae bacterium | reverse complement strand
TTAATCGGTTTATGTGTATAAGTATTGAATGTCCTGACCTTAACGTAATCAATTTTGTTATTAACGGCCAGCGCACTGTTGGCGGGCAATGTCCATGGAGTTGTTGTCCATGCCAGGAAGTAATCATTTTCGGAACCGGTAATCCTAAACTGGGCTGTAACTGAGATATCTGTTACATCGCGATAACTGCCAGGTTGATTTAACTCGTGCGTACTTAATCCTGTACCCGCGGCAGGAGAGTAAGGTTGAATTGTATATCCTTTATATAAAAGTTCTTTGTCAAACAGCTTTTTTAACAGAAACCAAACCGACTCAATATAGTTTTTTTCATATGTGATATATGGATCTTCAAGATCAACCCAGTAGCCCATTTTTTCGGTAAGATCCCCCCACTGGTCCTTATACTTCATCACCGCCTTACGACAGTGATTATTATACTCTTCAACTGAAATTTTGGTGCCTATATCTTCTTTTGTTATACCAAGTTCCTTTTCTACCTGCAGTTCAACCGGTAAGCCGTGGGTATCCCATCCCCCTTTTCGTTTCACCTGAAATCCTTTTTGGGTCTTATAACGACAAAAAAGGTCCTTCACGGTACGCGCCATTACATGGTGGATACCGGGAGATCCGTTTGCGGAAGGTGGACCCTCATAAAATGTAAATGACGGACTCCCTTCTTTCTCGGAAATTGATTTTTCATAAATACTATTCTCCTTCCAGTAGTCTAGTATTTCAGTGGCCACTTCGGCGTAATTTATATGTTTGTACTCTTTATACTTGCCCATAGGAGCACGCAGTTATTATTTATATTTCTCTAAAATTTATTGAATTATTGAAGGTTTTTCTTCTACCTCAATTCGATCTAAATCAATTTCTTCATCGTCACCTTCAAGATAAAACTCATCCACCTGTTCAATTAATGGATGTGCATCCCTTTTACGTTTACCATCGTCAAATGTTAGCAGCAGTGCAGGCAACAAAATAAGATTAGTGATCATACTAACAAATAACGTGATGGACGTAAGGAATCCAAGTGCCACTGTACCCCCAAAACTGGATAATGTAAAAATTATAAAGCCGGCAAATAACACAATCGCTGTATAAATCATACTTGGTCCTAGTTCCCGAACTGCTTTGCTTACAGCAAGTGGGACAAAAAAGTTATTAGCGAATAATTCCTGCCTGTATTTGGCAAGAAAATGAATGGCAAAGTCAACAGATATACCAAATGCAATACTAAATACTATAGCTGTGCTGGGTTTTAGCGGTATTCCTGCAAACCCCATTATCCCTGCTGTAATCAGTAGCGGAATCACATTCGGAATGATTGATATTATTATCATTCGAACATTCATAAAAAGCAACGCCATAATAAATGCGATAATTACAAATGCAAGAACAAAACTATACTTCAGGTTTTCAATTAGAAACTTATTCCCTTTTATAAATATGGGTGTGGTACCTGTAATTGATACGTCAATATTGGTCCCGGCAAATATCCTATCTCTTGCAGGGATAATTACTTCATTTATAAGTGAGTCCATCTTATGAGAACCAATATCTGCTATCTGTAAACTTATACGCATACGCTGTCCCGTTGAATCAACGAATGAATTTAAAAGGTCGGATTGCTCCCCGCTTTTGTCGAAATAACGAAGGATGAAATTCCGGTCTCGTTTGGTAGGTAATGCGTATCTGTTGGGATTATTGTTATAGAATGCCTGGCGCATTGCTTTTATGAAACTTACAATGGAAACAGGCTTGGAAATATACTTTTGTTTACTAAGAAAAGTCTCAAACTCATCAACTTTTTCGAGGTTTTTAAGGTTCTGAGTACCCTTTCTCTTTTTTGTATCAACCAGTACTTCCATTGGCATTATGCCACTGAAATTTTCTTCAAAAAAATGCAAGTCCTTCTTAATCTGGCTTTCCTCAGGAAGATCATCGATCATAAATGAGAGCGCAGTAATTTTATATAGCCCAATGATCGCAAATACTACAATCGTTGCTGTTACAATAAAAATCTGGTATTTGTAACGATGCACCAGCAAATCCAGTCCGGTAAGCAATTTATCAAGAGGTTTAAAATGAAGATGCTTCAGATGTTTTCCGGAAGGCGCAGGTAAATAAGAAAAAACGCTGGGTAACAAAATAATGCTCACAACAAAAGTTGCCATGATGTTAATAGCCGCAATTATTCCAAACTCTTTTAACACCGTAATGGAGGTGAACATAAGTACACCAAATCCAACTGCAGTTGTGGCATTTGTAATAAGTGTAACAAGACCGATTTTTTGCGTAACAATGGCAATAGCTTTGGTTTTATCACCGTGTTGCATATATTCATGATGGTATTTATTGAGCAGATAAATACTATTCGGGATACCAATCACAACAATAATGGAGGGTATCACCCCTGTGAGCAATGATATCTGGTACCCAAACAGCACGATGGTACCCATTACCCAAATAACAACAACCCCGATTATAATCATCGGAAATATAACAGCAGTTTTAGATCTAAAGAAGACCCACATGATCATACCGGTAATAATCAATGAAAATGCGATAAACATGATCATCTCCTGCTTCACCTTACCGGCAATTACTGACCGTACAAATGGTAATCCTGCATAACGAATCTCAATTCCGGTGGCTTCAATAAATAAGTCACCCAACATCATGATGTCCTGTGTAAGGAATATCCTTTTCTCAGTTTTCAACACGTCATGATCAATTCCAACAAGAACAAGAACAGCACCGTTTTCAGGGTTAAACAATTGTTCACTATAGAATTTCTGATTTATTGCAAACTCCAGGAGACTATCAAATTCATGCTGGTCATCGGGAATTTCTTCAAATATTGGAACCAGTTCGAATTTTTTTTCTTTAGAGTTCTTCACCATCTTCTGCATTGTGGGTAAAGAAATAACCTGGGTTACCCCTTTTAAGGTCATTAACTCCTCGCTTAAATACTGGAGCCGTCTGAAATTTTCAACTTTATAAATTGCGCTATCTTTTATAGCCAGGGCGAGAATATTGCCATCTTCTCCAAATAAAGACTTGAACTCTGCAAACTTAACCATAGCGGGATCATCAGGAGGTACGATTTTAGCAAGTTCATAGCTCATTGTTATATTCCTCGCCTGGTAGGCCATAAACAAAGTGATTACTCCAAGTAACAAGAGCAATACCAGCTTGTGTTTAATGATAATATATGATAATTTTTCCCACATTGTGAATCAGCGTGCAAAGGTAATAATCAATTTGTAATTATTTCAAGATAATTACATGCGATAGTATGTCAGAATCCCGGTAGTGAAATTCCATTTATTTTTCTATACAATGAAATAGCTGCTGAATCTGTCATCCCTGAAATATAGTCAAGACAGGCTCGTAATATTTCATAGGTAGTACAGTTACTTTTGTTTTTGAGCTGTTGCGTTGATTCAGGCAATAAATTCCAAATGGTTTCTTCCCTTGCTGTAGCCTCCTTGTTTATGGTTGCAATCATTGCTTCAGAAAACCGTTCGATCAATCCCGAAAGAACTTCAAATCCGGCTGCTTCGATCTCCACTACAACCTTTGATCTGTAAAGTTTCTGAATAGAAATATCAATTATTTGTTTTAATACAGGATAAGAGGGACATAATTCAATCAACGCCCTATCAAAGTTCCCTTCCAGTATATCATCTTCGGCATCAAGGAATATAGTAGTCGCCTGATCCACGAGGTTATTTATTGCAAGGGCACGAAGCATTCCAATACGCTCCTGACTTGTCGCAATATGGCCGTATTTTCCTTTATCGAAAGTTTCTCCCACAATTTCAATCAGCAGGTTTGCAGTAAGTTCCTCCTCAATCAGGCCAAGTGTAAAACCGTCTTCCAGATCGATAATATGATAGCATATGTCATCTGCAGCTTCTACCAAAAAAGCAAGTGGATGCCTGCACCAGGAGCCCTCTTGAAATTTAAATAAACCTAATTCACTTGCAACTTCTGTAAAACTCTTTTTTTCACTTTGATATATTCCAAATTTTTTTTGGCTCCTGCGGGCTGAATCATGGGTATTCAACAAGGATAATCTTGGGTATTTTGTAAACGTACCCAATACCGGATATGTAAGTTTCAAAGATCTGGAATTTAGTAATCGATACCCCTGCGCATTCCCTTCAAAATTTGTGAGATCAACCCATTCTGAGCTGCTTACATTTTCCTCATATTTCTTACCGGCCCCATTTAAAAAAAACTCAGATATTGCTTGTTCACCCGAATGCCCAAATGGGGGATTCCCAAGGTCGTGTGCAAGTGATGCAGATGCTACAATCGACCCAAAATCGTAAGAGTTGTAGCCTGATTTGGTTAGTTCGGCGTTTCGCCTGAGTATTTCCACACCTGCTTTTCTACCTAACGAACGACCTACACTTGAAACTTCCAGGCTATGGGTAAGCCGTGTATGCACAAAATCCTCTTCAGGCAATGGAAACACCTGTGTTTTATCCTGGAGTTTTCGAAAGGGTTGAGAGAATACAATTCGGTCAAAATCCTGTTCAAAATAGGACCGGCTTCCTATAGCAGGATTTCCTGAGGATCCTAATCGTACAGGAGATAACAGTTTTGCCCAATCCATTTTTCCCATCTACCAGTTATCCAGATTTACAAATTTTGAAGAAGGTTAAAAATAGACACATTATCCTTCAATGTTTCCTTCACTTTTTCAATTGGAACGCGGTCTTGTTTCATTGTATCCCTGTTTCTAATCGTTACCTGATTGTCTGCTAATGTTTCATGATCTACTGTAACGCAATACGGAGTACCTATGGCATCCTGTCTTCGGTACCGTCTTCCGATTGCATCTTTTTCATCATACTGACAATTGAATTCAAATTTCAGGTCATTCATAATTTTACGGGCTTTTTCAGGTAATCCATCCTTCTTTATGAGCGGTAAAACCGCAACTTTATAAGGGGATAATGCCGGGGGAAGATTAAGGACAGTTCGTTCACTTCCGTCTTCCAATGTTTCTACTATAAGCGAGTTTGATAACAGGGCCAGAAACATTCGATCCAAACCAATGGATGTTTCAACCACATAGGGTACATAGGATATATTCTCCTGGGGATCGAAGAATTGCAGTTTTTTACCGGAATACTTTTCATGCGCTTTCAGATCAAAATCTGTACGTGAATGAATACCTTCAAGCTCCTTGAACCCCATAGGAAAGTTAAATTCAATATCACTGGCAGCATTGGCATAGTGCGCCAGGTTTAAATGATCATGAAATCTGTAGTTTTTTTCATCAATGCCCATCGCTTTGTGCCATCTCATTCGCTTTTCTTTCCAGTATTCATACCATTGAAGTTCCTCTCCAGGTTTTACGAAGTACTGCATTTCCATCTGCTCAAACTCGCGCATTCTGAAAATAAACTGGCGGGCAACAATTTCATTTCGAAATGCTTTCCCAACCTGGGCAATGCCAAAAGGAATTTTCATCCTCCCGGATTTCTGTACATTTAAAAAATTTACAAAGATCCCCTGGGCCGTTTCAGGACGTAGATAAATTTCATTCGAATCTTCAGCCAACGACCCCAGGCTTGTGCTGAACATGAGATTAAATTGGCGCACATCCGTCCAGTTTTTCGACCCCGAAACAGGATCTGCAATATCTAAATCTATAATCAATGTACGGATTGCTTCAAGATCAGCGGCCTCAAATGCATTTTTCATTTTTGCATTGATCTTCTCTATTTTTTCCAAATTCTGTAAAACACGTGGATTTGTTTCTTTGAATTTTGCTTCATCAAAGTCATCGCCAAACCTTTTAGCCGCTTTGGTAACTTCTTTATTGATTTTAGACTCAATTTTCGCAATGTGATCCTCAATCAATACATCTGCCCGATAGCGTTTTTTAGAATCTTTATTGTCTATGAGGGGGTCATTAAAGGCATCCACATGACCTGAAGCCTTCCATGTAGTTGGGTGCATAAAAATTGAAGCGTCCACTCCCACAATGTTTTCATGCAATTGCACCATGGCCTTCCACCAGTATGACCTGATATTATTCTTTAATTCTACTCCATTTTGACCATAATCATAAACAGCACCCAGGCCATCATAAATTTCACTGGAAGGGAAAATAAATCCATATTCTTTTGAGTGTGAAATAATATCTTTCAGTTCCAGGTTCTGCTTTTTTACCATGTCGCAAAAATAGAGAAATAGAGAATGAAACGCAGTATTTACCCTTGATGTATCTTCAATTTTATATTAAGTCCCTGGTACATCAGTTGTCAACTCCAGCGGTTAACAGGATTTATTGCCTGGCAAAGCGGAGGGCTACTTTGTCCAGGCTTTCTTTTGAGCCTACTATAGTTATGTAGTCACCCTTTCGTAACCGGGTATATCCGTGGGTAATGAGCTGCCGGCCTTTCCTGTCCATCGATAACACAATTGTATCTGATGGCAATCGGAGGTCACGTAAAAGTAATCCATGAAGATTCTGGTTCTGGACTTCTATATCCATAGAATCCTGATCAGCTTCCATACCTAACAATAATGAAGCCGCCTGAGGAGATCGAACAAAGTGGTCCAATAAACTTACAATAGCAGTGGATGGATCTACAATCAAGGTGCCTAATTCGTGAAACTTTTCAAAATTATAACGATGGTTCAGTCGGACAACCACGTCACGGGTTCCAAAGTGTTCATAAATCAACTCACAAATTTCAAAGTTCTCATCATCGGTCAACATACAAACAGCCGCTTCGGCTAATTGTGCATCAAGGTCATTTAACACATCGAGAGTAATGCGGTCAACTTTACGTATATCCAGCTCGGGGTAGTCCGATTCAACAACATCCTTACGGAGGGTAACTAATTTGACCACCCAGCCATTGTCTTGTAACTGTTTGGCCAATGCTACTGATTGATCTTCCCAGCCAAAAATAATCGCATCCCTTAATCCATCAAAAGATGGTGTAGTTGCACGGCTGTGGCCTTCTTTTACTATTCGTATCACCCATTTGAAAAGCGGAGGCCCTACAACTTGATTCACTATTATGATTGAAATTATGAACGTAGAGAACTCAAATCCCCATTCAGGAAATGTGTGCGCAACAATTGTTGCCAATCCAAGCCCTACTCCAGCCTGTGTTACATAGGGCATCCATGCAACACGGTTGAACAATGGTGAATCATTGGCTAGTTTGCCTCCAAAAAACGACCCAATCATAATAGATACCAATCTGATTGTAAAAAACAATGCGGTTAACCAGGCATATTCCAGCAGGAGGTCCAATGATAGTGATATCCCTACCAGGGTAAAAAACGGGATATAAATATAACTGCTCAGGTCATTCAGGATTTTTGTGAACTCCAAACGATATCTTGTGTAATTTGTAATCCAAAAACTACCAATGATGCAAATCAAAAGTGGCTCCAGTACAATTGTATGACTGATATATTCCAGGCTATATATTTCGATATAATGACTACCCCTGTAAACCAGGAAACCTGCCAGTAGCATTAATATTCCCTTATAACTCAGCTGGATTCTCGTTCTTAATATGAGCTGAAGCAATTTGCCCAAGGCAAGGCCCAATCCAAATGATGCCCCGATCTCCAACAATAAAATTATCAGGAACAAAAAGTTCAATTCCTCCCCGCTGGTAAGAGCAATGGCAATGGAGAGGTTGATCGAAAATAATACGACTACCAAAAAATCGATCAGCACGGTTACCCCGATTACCGTTTGGGTAAATGGACCTTTTGCCCTCATCTCATTGATGATGGCCATAGCCGAAGCTGGCGAACGGGCAATGAAAATTGTTCCGGTTAAAATCGAAATAGCAATTTGTGATTTAAGATCCAGGCCATGGGTAAATGGGATCAAATCAATTAACAGGTAAACGCCCAAACTACTTAGAAGAAATGTGACTACTAACTGACCAATAGTCATCCATTTGATACTGTTCAGGCGACTCCGTAACTCTTTCAGATACAGCTCAGCAGATGCAGCAAAAGCAATATACGCAAGCGAAATTTCGTTTACAAAATTTAACTTATCCCATGAATCCGTCGAAACAAGATTAAAAACAAACGGACCCGACAGGATACCAATAAACAGCAACCCGGTAATGAGGGGAAGATGATACCGGGCAAAGAATGACGATAACTGCCTGGCAGCAACACTCACGATAAGGAACCCCCCGATCAGCAGTAAAGTTTGAAAATCAGGCATTTTTATGATGATGGTTGGAACTAAACTAGTGAAAAAAAGGTAATCTTCTTATATTAATCAGATATATGCGACGTACTGTTAAATGGGGATACTACCTGATCACAGGTATAATTTTGTTTCTAATCATAGGAGTCTGGCAAATCCTGCCCGGTAAAAACATTCAATTTTCAAGTACGAATGCCTCTATTAAACCTGATCACAAAATTTGGAATGAATTGTTGAATAATTACGTGGATGATAACGGCCTGGTTGATTACCAGGGGTTTGCACAGGACAGATTGAAACTACAATCTTATTTAGATGATTTAACAACAAATCCACCTGATAAAGAGGCCTGGTCACAAGCAGAGCAAATGGCCTTCTGGATAAACGCATACAATGCTTTTACTGTTGAGCTAATATTAGAATACAAACCCCCTGAAAGTATCAAAGATATTGGAAGCAAAATTCAGGTACCTTTTATTAACTCCCCCTGGGATATCGAGTTTATTGAAATAAAAGGCGAAAAGTTAGATTTGAATAATATTGAGCATGATATCCTTCGCAATGAATTTGAGGAGCCACGTATCCATTTTGCCATTGTTTGCGCTTCCTACTCCTGCCCAAAATTGAGAAATGAAGCGTTTATTGCCAGCAAATTGGAAAACCAGCTTTCAGAGCAGGCCTCACTTTTTATCAATGATTCATCAAGGAATGAAATTACGGAATCCTCAATAAATATATCAAAGATTTTTCAGTGGTTTTCAGGTGATTTTACAAAAAACAGAACCCTTATTGATTTTCTGAATAAGCACAGTAAAACACATATAAACAAGGATGCCAGAATTGATTACAAGGATTATGACTGGAGCCTAAACCGCCAACCTGGATCCTGATTCAGAGTTGTTTCGCGCGTTCCCAATATGCATCCATTTCTTCTAAGGTCATATCAGCTAATGATTTCCCATCATTATGAGATTGATCTTCAAGATACCGAAATCGCTTAATAAATTTTTTATTGGTCCGTTCCAAAGCTTCTTCAGGGTTAATATCAAGAAACCGTGAATAATTTATCAGCGAAAATAATAGATCGCCAAATTCCTGCTGCGCCTTTTGTTTATCAATCGGTTTTCCATTTTCAATATTAAATTCCGATTTGAATTCATTCATTTCCTCCTCAACTTTTTCCCATACCTGTTCTTTCTTATCCCAATCAAAACCTACCCCGCGGGCTTTCTCCTGAATGCGCATCGCTTTGATAAGTGCGGGTAAGGAAATTGGTACCCCTCCAAGTACTGAATTATTACCCTTCTCTTTTAATTTGATCTTTTCCCAGTTTTCTTTCACATCCTGCTCATTTTCAACTTTAGTGTCGCTGTAAATATGTGGATGCCGTATGATTAGTTTCTCACATACAGTATTGATAACTTCTGAAATATCGAAATCACCTGATTCCGATCCTATACGTGCATAAAACACAAGATGAAGCATCAGGTCTCCTAATTCTTTTTTGAGTTCCTGGTAATCCTTTTCAATAATGGCATCTGACAATTCATATGTTTCTTCAATTGTTAAATGGCGTAAACTTTCCATTGTTTGCTTCTGATCCCAAGGGCATTGTTCGCGTAATTCATCCATGATGGTGAGTAACCGGTCAAATGCCTTTAATTGATCTTCCCTGTTGTACTTCTGATCAGATTTTTTCATAATTATCAGATGAGAAACTTATCCAAAAGTACGTTTGTTTAATAGTATAATGGGTAATTTTACAAAAGAAAAAAAGGAATGATCTTATGGTAACCGTTTTATTAACATTGAGCATAGTAGGATTCTTTTTCATCCTGATGTCTGTGAGATTAATCTTTAAAAATGAAGAATTTAAAGGCACTTGTGCATCTCAGAGCCCTTTTTTACGGAAACAAGGCATCGACTGCGGTTGTGGTGGTGCTTGTCAGAACGTAGATCAGGAATCAGAGGTCGATAAGGTTTTAGCCCGATTCGACAGTTACAAAAAGCTCAATTAAGGATCGAATAAATTAATTGCCCCGTTTATTCATTCCCATCTTAAAAACTAAAATTCACATAAGTTTAAACATTGGGTATTAATTTTATACCTCAAATGAAAATCAAAGCGATAAATATCTAATTCATTGACACTTATAAAATCAATTTCTGGAATAAGGGGAACAATTGGTGGAACCCCCGGAGATAACCTTACCCCACTGGATATTGTAAAATTTTCCGCCGCCTTTGGAACCTGGGTGATGCGAAATTCAGAATACCGCAAGATAATTATAGGCAGGGATGCCCGCCCATCAGGTGAGGCTGTAAGTCAGCTCATAAGCAATACGCTCATTTCTATGGGTCTTGATGTTGTGGACCTGGGTATCACAACTACCCCAACGGTGGAAGTGGCTGTTCCTGATAAATCTGCTGCAGGGGGAATTATTGTAACTGCAAGCCATAATCCGGTACAGTGGAATGCCCTAAAACTTGTGAATAGTGATGGAGAATTTCTATCTGCCGAAATGGGTGCAGAGATTCTTGGTATTGCTGAAAGAAACGATTACAATTTTGCTGATGTACATAAATTTGGTAAAATATCAACAGATAACAATTACCTTGAAAAACATATCGATAAAATACTGAATCTTCCTATGGTGGATGCAGCAGCCATCGAAAAATGTAATTTCAATGTTGTTGTTGATGCAGTAAACTCTTCAGGTGGTATTGCTGTACCAAGATTACTGAAGGCACTTGGAGTTACAAATATTCATGAAATGTTTTGTGAACCAACGGGCCTTTTCCCTCACAATCCAGAACCATTACCTGAAAATATATTCCAAATTTCGCAGGAAATGCACCATGGGAAATATGACCTTGGGATAGTTGTTGATCCGGATGTTGACAGACTGGCACTGTTATCTGAAACCGGTGAACCCTTTGGGGAAGAATATACGCTTGTAGCCGTTTCTCTTTACGTTTTAGAGCAAAAGAAAGGATCAACGGTCACCAACCTAAGCTCAAGCCAGGCATTGCGCTATGTTACAGAAAAAGCAGGCCAGCAATCATATACCACTGCAGTTGGCGAGGTAAATGTTGTCTCAAAAATGAAAGAAGTAAATGCCGTAATAGGCGGTGAAGGTAATGGTGGGATAATCCTTCCGGAATTACATTATGGCAGGGATGCGCTTGTAGGAATCGCCTTATTCCTGACGTGGTTGGCGAAATCAGGTAAATCTGTTTCTCAGCTACGTTCAGAATTCCCAAATTTTGTTATCTCCAAAAATAAAATTGAACTTACTCCTGATTTGGACGTTGATAATATTCTTCGACTTATTTGTCAGAAGTATGAGGGGCATCCTATTAATACTATCGATGGTATAAAAATCGAATTCCCGGATGATCAGAAACCGGAATTAATAGAATGGGTACACCTTAGGAAGTCGAATACAGAACCCATTATTCGAATTTATGCTGAATCTGATTCAGAAGCTACCGCCGACCATCTCGCTCAAAAAATAATTACAGACATTAAAGAACTTATTTCTATAAGTGTTTAGAAAATCCCCGACTCAAAGAGAATGACTGTTTACTTTGATAACGCGTCCACTACTCGCCTGGATCCCGAAGTTTTTGAAGCAATGAAGCCCTTTTTGTTAGAAAATTTTGGTAATCCATCTTCATTGCATTCCAAAGGCAGGCATGCACGGGCAGCTATAGAAATAGCCCGAAAAAGTATTGCAGAACTGTTAAATTGCCTTCCTTCAGAAATTATATTTACTTCAGGTGGAACGGAGGCAAACAATATTCTTCTTCAGGGTGTAATTGATTTAAACGAAAGTCAAACTGTCATCACCTCACCTGTTGAGCATCATTCGGTTCTTGAGAAAGTGAAAAATCTTCAACAGCGCAGAATAAATATTAAATGGCTCAAAATTGATTCATCTGGTCAGCTAAATTATGATCAGCTAAATACATTACTTTCACAAAATCCTGACAGTATCGTATCACTGATGCACGTAAATAATGAAATTGGTACAATCTCCGATTTGAACAAAATAGGAGAAATTTGTAGTGATCACAATGCTTATTTTCATACAGATGCGGTCGCTGCAGTTGGGCATCTGAAACATGATCTGAAGAACTCTTATGTTCACGGATTAACTGCATCGGCGCATAAATTTCATGGCCCAAAAGGTAGCGGATTTATGTTTGCAAGCAAGAATAAAAATATTGGCGCCGTATTGCATGGCGGTCCGCAAGAGAGAAAAATGCGTGCAGGTACTGAAAATGTTGCGGGAATTATTGGCACTGCAAAAGCACTGGAACTGGCATACGCCAGCCTTACCCGCGATGCAGAATTTGTATCTACCCTAAAAAATCAATTCGTTACCCTGGTGAAAGAAAATATTCCCGGTATTGAATTCAATGGTGATCAGGAAAACGGACTTTATACTATTCTTAATATTTCACTTCCGCCTTCACCTAATAATGAAATGTTGCTATTTAATCTTGATCTAAAGGGAATAGCAGCTTCCGGGGGATCTGCGTGCGCAGCAGGTGCCAGGCAAGACTCACATGTATTGAAAGCAATTGGTACCGATCCGGGTAAAGGTGCAATCCGTTTTTCTTTTAGCCGGTTCAACACATTAGAAGAAGTAAAATATGTGGTTGACCAGCTGAAAGTTTTATTTCTCCAAACTTAGATTGAAATAGTACCCGCATGCCATAAGATATAAGAGTAAAATCCAAATCTTAAAAACCGGGAAGATGATATCAGTAAAAATTTGTTGAATTTGTAATGGACAGACCCTACCAGCATACAAACAGCTGAAAACGGAACGGGGGTAACAGCAGCAACGAATATTAAAAATCCACCATATTGCTTAAAAAAAGCCTCAACCTGGGTAAAAAATTTTCTTCGGGTATAGCGAAACAAAATAGTTTTACTCATCAATGCACCAATCAGGTAACCAACAATTCCTGCTCCATACGATATAAAAGCAAACAGTGTGACATAAACAATATAAAGTTTCGGATCCCCGGGATTAGCGGCCCATCCCATAAATAGTTCTGGTGGAATTATACCCATAATTATTTCAGAAGCCAAAAAAATGGAATACACCAGAACCGGGCTATCGGATACCCTGCCCAAAATACTCTCGGGGTCAACGCTTATTTTATCTTTAAAAAGTACATATGCAACCACAAGAACTGCAAACCAGAGCAGTCCCTTTCCAAGGTTTTTCAATAAAAAGCTAACCCTGTCCTTCTTCATTGATCAAATAATTTTCATTCTTTTAAAAGGAATAGAAGGGTCAAAAAGTTTCCTATAGGTGGCATGCGTTTTTACAACTTCTGAATCAAGTTGTTTTGCAACTTTTATCATTTTAGGGTTGAAGTCGCCGATCCAGTTCATTTCGAGAAGCGGATAACGCGGATATTCCTCCTGAACCATTTTTCCGGTGGCAACAATAAGAGCCCCATCAACGCCTTTCCCTTGGTATTCAGGTACAATTCCATAAACCAGCCCCAACATTTTCTTATTGGTTTTCATAATTTTGTGGTACAGAAATTTCATTTTCCCTAAAATGTCCATTTTGCCATTCACATGCTTAAATATCTGGTTTATTTCCGGGATATTCATATAAATGGCGATTGGCTCATCTTTATAATAACCATACCAGATTATTTTTTCGTCCAGTATCGGTTTCAGCTGTTTCATCAGGGTCTTGGCCTGTAATGAAGACAATTTTGGAACACCGATTTTCGCCCAGGCTTTGTTGTATATTGTTCTGAAATCTTCAATATATTTATCGATATTATTGGTTTTAAGATGCTCAAAATGATAATCCGGGTCTTTAAATACCTTTTTTGCTTTTTCGTAAATACGATCGCTAAAGGGTTTGAATACATCCAGACCAAAGGTTAGTTGTTTAAAATATACCTGGAACCCATAGCTCTCAAATAAATCCTGATAATATGGTAACTGGTAGTTGCAATTGTAATTTGGCTCACGATCGAATCCATCAATCAATAATCCCCACCACTTGTCGCGTTCACCAAAATTTATGGGCCCATCCATTGCTTCCACCGATCTTTCTTCCAACCATGTTTTACACTGATCAAATAGTAAAAAAGCAGCTGCTTCATTTTCAATACATTCAAAAAACCCAAGCCCCCCTGTAGGTTGATCGTTGCCCTTATTTTTAGTTTTATCATTTACAAATGCTGCAACACGACCTATTGTTTTCCCGCTGTCATCCTGCAATATCCAGCGTATGCATTCTCCATTTCTGAATGCCTTGTTCTTTTTTTGTTCAAATACCAGATCAATGTCATTATCAAGAGGCCTTATCCATTCTGGAGTGTCTTTGTACAACCTGACGGGAAATAAAAGGAATTCTTTACGAGTGCGATGATCCTTAACCTCAATTATTTTCATATATGCAAAACCCTAAAAAAAATAGATGACAAAGGTAATTGATTTATGTGCATTCGGGAAGTTGAATGTTCTAATGATTAACCTTTCAAATTAGGGTATTTAAACCCTTCTTCATTTAATCAATGCCCTTGTGGCTATTTTGTGAATGTAACGAAAGAATTATCAGTTCGCAGCAGGAATAATAATATCAAACCTGGTTCTTTTTTTTCATTACTGAGATTTTAATACTACCACCTAGTTTGGTTATTGCATTTTTTCATAAATCGGCCTACCATAAACTCCAACTAGCTGATTATCTTAATTTTATATTTAGTCGGC
>CAZONK010000036.1:0-18755 GCA_964581095.1 uncultured Roseivirgaceae bacterium | reverse complement strand
CGTAATCAATTTCACCATCATAGTATGGTTCTGTTGTGCTTTCAAGAAAATCCTCCATCAGGTACACTGCGTTGTTGAGGTAATAATTGTCCATGTCCCCGCAATAAATGTGTATTTTTCCTTTGAGTTTCGGCCCCAGTTTACTCCAGTCGCGCTCGAGAATGTAGCGTAAATCATAATTCTCCTGCCAGTATTTTGCGATTTCATGATCAATTACTCCTGTTTTTTTATCCCACAACCTGGCAGGGTATCCTTCCGGGCCAACCGGCGAATAGACTGCTTCCCAAATGTCCCATTGCTGGCCCGACCGGGTATTGGTAGCTAAAGCCAGTTCTTTCAAATTACTGCTTTCAAGTGTGGAGTTCACAACTCCCAGGTTGTCACGATGTGATGGACGAGCAACGTTCTGAAAATCGCCTTGCATAAAATAAGCATTGTTGTCTTCATAAATATTTACAAGTGTATAGGCCCTGAAATCAATAGGATCCGGACAAGCAGCGAAACAACCGTTATACTCGTCCGGATACATCACCTGGACAGCCAGGGCTTCCCAACCTCCGGTGGACCCGCCATATAGAAACCGGCTCCAACCTTCTCCAATACCCCGAAAATTTTCTTCCAGGTACGGGATCAGTTCGTACGTTAAGGCATCACCAAAAGGACCAATGCTGGCTGAGTTTACAGCATAGGAATCATCATAATAGGGATTTGCATGCTGAATTTCCACAATAATAAATCTTGGAAAATCCTTGCTGATCCAGCGCTGGTAAAAATCATACGCCTCCTGCTGTATAATCCTGTTATACCCCTCCAGTTTGAACCGTTCGCTATATTTGGGTTCCAGGTTCGGATCAGGTGGAGTAGTACGAAATCCACCAAAGTCGGAAGGAAAATGGCCATGAAAAATCATGATCGGGTAATGCGCTTCGGGATGCTCATCAAATCCTTCTGGTAAAAGAACATGGGCACCAAGCTCCATGGGCCTGCCCCAGAATTCAGTCAGCATTTTGCTTTCCATTTTTACGTGTTTTATGTATTTTGTATCCTCAGGTTCCGGAATGGCAGGAATTTCCTGGTCAAGGGATATTTCTATTACTGAACCTTTTTCTATGGTTACTTTTTGGGGTGTTGAATAATAATTGCCGGGCTCCCTGTTCCACCTCGAACCTGCAGCCCAGCTAGCAGGTAGTTTTACAGTATGTCCGTTTGAGAGGTTATAGGTATCGTATTTATGTAAAAATCCCTGAACGTAATATTCACCAGGTTCCAGATCCGACAGGCTTTGAATTGGGTATCCAAATACCTCCGCGTCAAATGGGATTTTGTTATTTGGCCGCATTTGTTCAACATCAATCCCGAAAACCAATTGGCTTCCGAGCCCGTCATTGATTTGAAACCGGGGTTCGTTTACATCGTTTTTTGAAATTAAAAGCAGAAGCCGGCCATCAACTGGATCCTTTCCCAGGGATTTTGGATAGGAAATGGTAAACCGTGGGTCGATATCAACAGATATGGTACAGCCTGAAATCAGGATAAATACAACCAATAATCGAGTGATGAGAATTTTCATGTTTACAAAATTTTTATTGTGAATCATAGCCGGTTACCCCGCCATGGCTTGGAAGAGGAAGTAAAAGGAATACATCCCTGATATTTCCCGGGAACGGGCTGGTAATCAAAATTTTCTTTTATACCTTTTTCCGAAGTGAAATAACCCGTTAGAGTCAGTTGTTTCAGGAACTGGAAAAATTTGTCCTGGTTTTCCTCCAGATTCTGAAGCATTCCGGTTTGTTCTTCAAAAGAAATTTGATGAAACTCTTTCCCCTCGGAAAGCTTATCCAAACCATCCATAAATAGATTGATTTTTTCATCTTCAAAACACTCCGAAAGGGCCACGTCAATAAAAGCAGAGACACCCGCCTGTGATGCCGATGCCGAATTTGTTTCAGGAATAATCAGGTCGATGGCGGCAGTAAGCGATTTCAGCTGGGTAGTTGTAAATATTCCAACATTTCCTGATTCAATCGTGGAAGTACAGGCAACCAGCAGATCCAAAGATGAAATACCGGCAATGCCTCCCAACCCAATGATTGTATTCATTATTGCTTCCCTTCGTTCCATATCAGATATTTTGTTTTTTCATTTGCGAAACCGCGTAATCACATGCGCGGGCAGTGAGCGCCATATAAGTGATGGAAGGGTTTTGGACTGCAGAGGATGTCATACAGGCTCCATCAGTTACAAACACATTGGGCACACTATGACATTGATTATATCCGTTTAGTACAGACGATTTAGGATCTTTCCCCATTCGGGCCGTCCCCATTTCATGGATTGCATCTCCCGGAATACCCTTTTCACTATTGGATTGGATATTTTTACCACCGGCGACTTCAAGGATCTCACATGATGTGATTTTAATATCTTTTCTCATTGCCTCCTCATTTTCCTTATAATCAGCGGTAATATTTAATGAAGGCAATCCCCATTTATCTTTTACCTCATGGTTCAGTGATACTTCATTTTCATAATAGGGAAGGTGTTCACCGTAACCCCCAAGACCAAAATGCCAGGGACCTGGCTTGCTTATATTGTTTTTGAAATCTTCTCCAAAGCCGGGAGTGTTAAATCCCCGGGGCCAACCCGGTTGCCAGGACCCACCCTGGAAACCGAATCCCCGGACATAATCATCGCGTTGCTCATCTACATTCCTGAACCGTGGGATGTATATCCCGTTTGGGCGGCCTCCGGTAGCATGAGTGGATGTAAACTCCGGACCATCAAATTCTGCGGTAGCGCCTGTACCCATAAAGTGATCCATAAGATAATGGCCCAATGCACCGCTATCATTTCCAAGCCCTTCAGGGAACCTGTTAGATTTTGAGTTGAGCAATATTCCTGTTGTAGGTAGCGTAGAAGCACATACAAAAATTATCCGGGCGTGGTATTCCGTAGATTCAAGCGTATTGGAATCAATTACACGCACACCGGTGGCTCTTTTTTTGTTGTCGTCATAAAGAATCGATTCGACAATTGAATCCGGTCGCAATGTGGTATATCCGGTTTCCATTGCAGCAGGTAGTGTAGAACTATTGCTACTGAAATATGCACCGAAAGGGCAACCCCTATAACATAAATTCCGAAACTGGCATTTCGACCGGTTGTGTTTGGGTTCCATCAGGTGGGCAACCCGGCCTATGGTAAGCAGTCGATCGCTCCACTGTTTTTCCATTTTTTCTTTCACATGCTTTTCAACACATGTTAAATCCATAGGTGCCTGAAACTGCCCATCGGGGATCATTTTGTTTCCTTCTGCCTGGCCACTAATGCCAATAAATCTTTCAACATAGTCGTACCAGGGTGCAATGTCTTTGTATCGAATGGGCCAGTCTACCCCAAATCCATCCTTTGCATTGGCTTCAAAATCAATTTCACTCCACCGGTAAACCTGGCGGGCCCACATCAATGATTTACCACCAACATGATAGCCGCGGTACCAATAGAATGGTTTATCGTTTGGTGTGGTGTATGGATTTTCAATGTCGTTGACATAGTGATGCATGGTAGCTTCGTTAAAAGCATAATTATTTTTTTGAACGGGATATTTTTTTAATGTTTCAAGTGTATCGAGGGACCGATGTTTAAATTCCCATGGGGCCATATTTGTTGTAGGATAGTCCGCAATGTGATCCAGTTTCCGGCCGCGCTCAAGCATCAGCGTTTTCAGGCCTTTCCCTGAAAGTTCTTTTGCTGCCCAGCCACCCGAAATTCCAGATCCAACCACGATGGCATCATATTCATAATCTTTTTGTTTTCCTGCCATAGCGGAAATTAGTAAAAGAAATTCATTTATAAAATTGAATTAGGATAAACACATTTACTTTTCGTTTACTTCGTAGTATATTCACTATGTAATTAGACCTTTATTCATGAAAAAGGCCCTTTATTTATTCTTATTTGTAGTCTTATCAAGCTGCACAGAGGTTTATTTTACCGAAACCCAACCAAGCGGTAAAAAGCAATTAAAAGAGATACCTGTGAGCCTTCATGGGTGGTTTATTGAAAAAGAAGGAAAAGATTCTATTCATGTAAGTTCCCGGGGATTTGATATTGATGATGAATCCGCCATACTCTCAGACAGTATTGTACTTACAAAATGGAAAAAAAACTACTTTTTGAATATCCTCGACCAACCCAAAGGTTATTGGGAAGTGTATAGGATCCGAAGGCTGAACGAAAATGAAATTGAGCTATCATTCATAGACGGTGATGATGAAGCAACAGCAAAAAAATTACATTCCCATACCAAAGTAACTTCTCAGAACACTTCCGGGGATAAAGTTGATTATTATGTGATCTCACCTTCTTCGAAGGTCTTTAGACAAATGGTAAAGGATGGTGTTTTTAAACCTTCCGTTATCTATTCCAGGATCAATCCTTAGACCCTTTTTATAAAATTAATGACAAATTATTTGTTGATTACTTAAACTTATTCTAATTTTAACCGTTTGTTTAAATCAAATGATTAAACTGAATTGATTAACCAGGAAGATAATACAGAAAAAAAGATCCTGGCAGCTGCCAGAACAGTATTTCATAAAAGAGGATACACTGGTGCAAGGATGGAAGAAATAGCCAAAACCGCGGGTGTAAACAAGGCGTTACTCAATTATTACTTTCGATCAAAGGAGAAATTATTCAAAAAAGTATTTCAGGAGGCAGTTCATGAATTTATCCGGGATATCGTCAAACTCCTGGGTGGGGATCTTCCGCTGGATATGAAAATTTACAGGATCGTTGATCTTTATACGCGTATGCTTCTTAAAAATCCTGATTTGCCAATATTTGTACTAAGTGAAATCAGGGAACAACCTGAAAGGTTAGCAGATATGTTTTTGATGAAAGGTGAACTGCCATTTATAATGCTTGAAAACCAATTAAAAAAGGCACATGAAGACGGGCACATAAAAAGAACATCAGTATATACATTTCTGATGAACGTGATGTCCCTTACAGTGTTTCCATTTGTAAGTTCCCCATTGATGAAGAACATATTTAAAATGGAAGAAAGTGAGTTCAGGGACTTGATTCTTGAGCGAAAGAAAACTCTCCCCGAAATGATCATTAACACATTTAAAACATAAGTATGGTACGGTTCAATAAAGGAAATAGAATTGCTATTATCATTTTCCTGCTTCTGACAGGGTCATGGAATCAGAAGGTTTTTGGACAGGAAGAACTCACATTGAGACAATGTATTGACCTGGCTAAGAATACTTCCCCGATACAAAAAGAAAAGTTGTATTATGAAAGCTTAAAAGAGCTTTCCCAAAAAAGCAGGGTTGCAATAAACTATCCACAATTGATGCTCAACGGACAGGCCACGTACCAATCCGATGTATTTAGTTTGCCGTTTGCAGTTCCGGGAATTGAGTCGCCAATTATTCCCCAGGAACAGTACAAAGTTGGGGTTGACTTTTATCAAAACATTTATAATGGTGGAAATTCAAAATACAATACTGAAATTGATGAAACACAAGCGCTTATTAATGCGCAGAATGTAGAGATCACACTTTACAGGATAAACGAAGTAATCAACAAACTGTACTTTTCGATATTGCTTCTGCAACAGCAAATCAGTTTATTACAAACAACAAATGAAGATCTGGAAGCACAACTGAAACTTTTAGAAGCCCGTGTACAACAGGGTGTGGCCCTTCCGGGAACTTCAAAAATGCTGATAAAGGAAATGTTAAGCCTTGAGCAGATGACCATTGAAGTTTCAGTACAGCGACGAACAAATATGAAACTACTTTCAAAATGGCTTGAACAACCAATCCCGCCAGGAACACAATTGATTCTTCCCGAAGTAGGTGAGATCAGTAATTTAAACCCAAACCGACCGGAAATATTAATGTTCGATTACCAGTATCAGCATTTGGATGCTCAAAAAGGAATGATCAACGCAGGAAGGGCACCGAAAATCGGCATATTTGGGACGGCAGGAGTAGGATATCCAAATCCAATGAACTGGTTTAATGTTACCAATTCCCCATATTATATGGTTGGGCTTAAATTGTCGTGGAATATTCTTGACTACGGGAAAGCCGATCGTGGCCGGGAGATTTACCAGGTAAGGCAACAAGTAGTTACAGCGGAAAAGGAAAATTTTTTAAAGGCACTTGATATATCTATTTCGGCGAAAGAAGCAGAATTGATAAAATACCGTGAACTGATTGAAAAGGATGTTGAAATAATTGCACTTCAGGATGAAATTGTCGACCAGGTATCTAGTCAGATGCGGAATGGAGTTGTTCCCGGTGCAAATTACATTACTGAGGTAAACAAAGGGTTACAGGCTCAACTCAACATGACAATCCATGAAATTAAGCTTGTGGAATCAAAAATAAATTTATTGACAGAATCAGGAAATATCAGCGAATTATGAGAAAATCAATATATGCAATCATCCTCTTATTAGTGGCAGGATCATGCAATAATGGAAATGATGAAGTAGATGCATTTGGAAATTTCGAAAGCAATGAGGTAATTATATCATCAGAAATAAATGGAAAGTTGATTTCGTTCACCCTGGAAGAGGGTCAAACACTTGCAATTGGGCAAGAAACCGGCCTGGTTGACACCATTCAGCTTTACCTCAAAAAAGAACAGTTACTGGCTTCTATTGTAGCACTTGAGAGTAAAACTCTGAATGTTCAAAGTGAAATAGCGGTATGGAAAGAGAAGCAAAAGAATATTGAGAGGGAATATAAGCGCGTTCAAAACCTTGTGAAAGACGATGCGGCAACACAACAACAACTGGATGATTTGAAGGGTCAGCTTGATCTTACTGAAAAACAGATAAGGGCAACTGAAATAAGGTTAAATAATGCTAACCGGGCAGTGTTAAGCCAGATTAAACCATTGAGGGTACAAATCATGCAAACCGAAGATCAATTATTCAAAAGCAAATTGATAAACCCTGTCAACGGGACTGTGCTCACGAAGTATGTAGAGGAAAATGAAATAGTAAATTTTGGAAAGCCACTTTACAAAATTGCTGACCTTGAGCATGTGTTTTTAAGGGCCTACATTTCTGAGGACCAGTTATCTCAAATTAAAATCGGACAAGTTGCCGGTGTAGTTATTGATGATGGAGATGGACAAAAGCGTTATGAAGGTAAAATCACCTGGGTTGCAGATGTAGCTGAATTTACACCAAAAGTAATCCAGACAAAAAAAGAGCGTAAAAACCTTGTTTATGCAGTAAAAATAGCTGTTGTAAATGATGGAAGTATAAAACTTGGAATGCCGGGTGAATTGCATTTGAAATAAGATGGGGAAAGGCGTCGTCATAGAGAATTTGTCAAAATCATACGGAAACGTATTGGCACTTGAAGATGTAAACCTGGAGGTTGAGGAAGGTGAGTTATTTGGTATTATTGGTCCGGATGGAGCCGGAAAATCAACCTTGTTTCGCATCCTGGCTACTTTACTATTACCCGATACAGGTAATCTTACAGCTTTCGGACTGGATATAGTAAATGACTATAAAGAAATGAGGGATATACTGGGTTATATGCCCGGACGTTTTTCGCTTTACCAGGATCTCAGCGTAGAAGAGAATATTAATCTGTTTGCAAGCTTATTTGATACTACAGTAGAAGAACAGTACGAACTAATAAAAGAGATTTATTCTCAAATTGAGCCTTTCAAGAATCGAAGGGCAGGTCAATTGAGCGGAGGAATGAAGCAAAAACTAGCACTGAGCTGTGCACTTGTACACAAACCGCGATTGCTGCTTTTAGATGAACCGACAACTGGTGTTGACCCCGTGTCCAGAAAAGAATTTTGGGGAATGCTGGAGCGATTAAAAAAATGGGGAATTACCATGATAGTTTCCACTCCATATATGGACGAGGCCATCTTATGTGACCGCGTGGCCCTCATACAGGATGCACGGATAATGAAAGTTGAGAGGCCCGAAACAATTGTTTCTGAATTTCCTGATAAGCTCTACGGAATTAAGAGTTCCTTGAAACATCAACTTCTGAAAGATTTAAGGTCTTATGATGAAACAAAAAGCGCCTTTGCGTTTGGTCCCGAAGTGCATTACAGCGATCGCAATAAGACTATTAACATAGATCATCTTCGGTCGCATCTTGAGTCAAAAGGTCATACGGATATCGAAATATATGAGACGGATCCAACGATTGAAGACTGTTTTATGGACTTAATGCTCCAGGAAAATGAATGAAGAAGTAATCCAGGCAGAAAATCTCACAAAAAAGTTCGGCGATTTTTACGCCGTAAGAGAAATTTCATTTGAGGTATCCAAAGGTGAAATTTTCGGATTCCTTGGAGCTAATGGTGCAGGGAAAACTACCGCGATGAAAATGCTTTGTGGGTTGCTGACACCCACATCAGGGAAAGCTTTGGTAGCAGGATATGACGCGTTTCATGAGCAAGAGGAAATAAAACGAAACATCGGATATATGAGCCAGAAGTTTTCCTTGTATGAGGATTTGACAGTCGTAGAAAATATTAACTTTTTTGGAGGAATATATGGATTATCTGATAAAGTCATAAAACAACGGTCCGATGAATTGATTTCCATGTTGGATATGCAGGAAGTCAAATCTTCCTTGCTAGTATCGCTTCCCCTGGGCTGGAAACAGAAATTGGCTTTTTCAGTTGCTTTACTGCATAAGCCTAAAATTGTATTTCTTGATGAGCCCACAGGAGGTGTAGATCCAATTACGCGTCGACAATTCTGGGAGTCAATTTATGAAACTGCTTCGAGTGGAACAACCATATTTGTTACCACACACTATATGGATGAAGCCGAATATTGCGACCGCATATCAATGATGGTTGATGGTGAAATTAAAGGCCTGGCCTCTCCTAAGGAATTAAAACGAATCCATAATGCAGATAGTATGGATGAGGTTTTTATCAATCTTGCTCGTAAAAAGGTAAATAGCAACGAATGACCAGGTTTATTGCATTTATAAAAAAAGAATTTTTACATATCCTGAGGGATTCCCGGACACTATTAATCATGTTTGGGTTGCCTGTTGCCCAGGTTATTTTATTTGGTTTTGCAATAACCAACGAGATACGCAATGCCAAAATTGGCATCCTGGATCATTCAAAGGATATAGTTTCTCAGAAATTAATTTCCAAAATCCTCTCTACAGGATATTTTGAATTGGAAAACTATCTTAACTCTGAAAATGATATTGATAAAGCATTCAGAGAAGGAAAGATTAAAGAAGTGATCGTACTGGGTCCTGATTTTGCCCGCGATTTTCAAAATGGGAATGCAAGTATCCAGTTGATAGCTGATGCCACTGATCCCAATACAGGTACAACATTAATTAACTACACCAAAGCGATAGTTAACGATTTTATTAGACAGGAATTTCCTGAGTATCCCCTTATGCTTCCAATTCAGGTTGAATCGAGAATGTGGTATAATCCAGAACTACTGGGTGTTTTTTATTTTATACCCGGTGTAATTACAATTATACTCATGCTTGTATCAACCATGCTTACATCCATATCCATTGCACGTGAAAAAGAACTTGGAACGATGGAAGTGATTCTTGCATCGCCTATGAAACCTGCACAGGTAATCCTGGCAAAAGTAATTCCTTATCTTATCCTTTCATTTTTCAATGCATCGGTGATCCTACTTCTTGGCAAGTTTGTTTTTCATCTTCCTTTTGAAGGGAGCATCCTGTTCCTGTTGGCAGAAACCTTATTATTCATTATCGTAGCACTTTCCCTTGGAGTGCTTATCTCCACGAAAGTTGCAACACAGCAACTTGCTTTGATGATCTCTTTGTTTGCACTAATGTTGCCAACGATATTACTTTCAGGATTTATTTTCCCAGTCGAAAATATGCCTGTAGCCCTTCAACTTATTTCACATGTGATCCCTGCCAAATGGTTTGTTGTGATAGTTAAGAGCATCATATTAAAAGGAAACGATATTACACACCTGTGGAAAGAAACATTGATCCTGATCGCTTTTGTTGTTGTATTTATTGGAGCAAGTATCAAAAATTATAAAGTGAGGCTTGAATAAATGAGAATTATACTGTTTATCGTACGAAAAGAATTCCGTCAGATTTTTCGAAATAAGGCCATGTTGCCTCTTATATTTCTAATGCCGGTTATACAATTGCTCATTTTATCCAATGCCGCTACATATGAGATACAGGATATTCGTGTGATTGCCATTGACAAAGACAATTCTCCAATTAGCCATCGTTTACTCTCAAAACTGGAAGGGTCACCCTATTTTAAACTCGGCCAGGTAACGAATAATACCAGAATTGGGGAGCAAGCTTTAAATGATGGGACGACAGATATTGTCATGGAGATTCCAATAAATATGGAAAAAAATGTACTTTCCAAAATACCCGTCAAAATCCTTTTATCTGTCAATGCCATTGATGGTGTAAAGGCTGGCCTGGCCAGTAGTTATTTACAGGCAATTGTAGCAGATTATGGAATGGGGTTGATCGCACTGGACCTTCCACTCCAAAGGGCAGGAGGCGTAATAATCGAGACGTCCAACTGGTACAACGAATCCCTTGATTACAAAACTTTTATGGTCCCGGGTATCCTGGTTTTGCTTGTAACAATGATTGGAACATTTCTTACCGCGATGAACATTGTACGCGAAAAGGAAATCGGGACTATCGAACAACTAAATGTTACGCCCATTAAAAAATATCAATTTATCATTGGTAAACTTTTTCCCTTTCTGATTATTGGCCTTTTGGAGATGACCATAGGATTACTGGTAGCCAAACTTGTTTTCAATACACCTTTTGTTGGAAGCCTGTTTTTAGTTTTCGTGTTTTCTACTGTCTATTTGCTGGTTGTTTTGGGAATGGGATTGCTTATTTCAACAATTACCGAAACACAGCAGCAGGCGATGTTTATTTCTTGGTTTTTCATGGTTATATTTATTTTAATGAGCGGATTGTTTACCCCTATTGAAAGTATGCCTGGTTGGGCCCAAAAAATCACTTTATTCAATCCTATCCGATATTTTATTGAAATAATGAGAATGGTGATGTTAAAAGGGTCGGGATTCTATGAAGTTCGCTTTCATTTTCTGATTATTAGTGTTTATGCAATCATTATAAATGCACTGGCCACCTGGCAGTACAGGAAAACCGCCTGATATAGTAAGCGATTCTATGGCAAACGAGTGATCTTGAAGTATTTTATTCTACTCACTTAAATATCTGCCAAATTTTTATAAGATTTTTGTAATTTTACATTTCGTTGTCAGGTAAATTTCATACGTTGAACAGGAAAACGGAATGCACAATTTGCCTACTTGAGAAGGGAGCTTTCCTTTATTGTACTATTTTCTAAATAACTGGAATGATAAATAGTGAAAATCAGGGCATGTATGTACCTGAAATGGAACATGATGCTTGCGGAATTGGGTTTGTTGCCAATCTGAAAGGCAAAAAATCGCACCAGATTATCCGGGATGCCCTCACGATGCTTATGAATATGGAGCACCGAGGGGGTACGGGGGCCGAGCCTGATTCGGGGGATGGTGCAGGTATACTGTTACAAATGCCACATGCATTTTTAGAAGAAAAGTGTAAAGAAGAAAATATTAAACTTCCTCCATTTAGTAAGTATGGTGTTGGAATGATCTTTTTTCCTTCCGATAAAGTTGTATTGGAAGAGTGTCGGAAAATTCTCAATAAACATATTCAGGAGTTGGGATTCGAACTTTTGGGGTACCGAAAAGTGCCGGTAATCAATTCTTCACTTGGTACCACCGCAAAAAACAGTGAACCTGTTGTAGAACAGCTTTTTGTGAGACATAAAACAATTACCGACTCATTTGATCTGGAGCGTAAATTATTTGTCCTCAAAAAATATACTGCAAATTTTGTTAAACACAATGTAGATAACCATAACGGTGATTTCTACTTCGTTTCCCTTTCGTACAAAACTATTGTTTACAAGGGGCAGTTTACGACCGCACAACTTTCTCAGTACTATCCGGATTTGAATGATGAGGGGATGCATACTGCCCTGGCCCTGGTTCATTCCCGATTTTCCACAAATACTTTTCCTAAATGGAAGCTCTCCCAACCCTTTAAGTACATTGCCCATAACGGTGAAATCAATACAATTCGGGGTAATTTGAACTGGATGGGATCGAATGAGGCATTGCTTGAGAGCACTCACTTTTCGAGGGAAGATATGGAGCGCCTGCTTCCTATTTGCGATTTGGAACATTCAGATTCTGCCAACCTCGATCGGTTAATTGAGCTTTTAGTTCTTGGAGGACGTCCTTTGGCCCATGTGATGATGATGATGATACCCGAAGCCTGGCAGGAAGATGAACTTATGGAAGGCTATAAGCGAGATTTTTACGAATACCATGCATCTATCATGGAGCCCTGGGATGGCCCTGCTTCGGTTTGCTTTACTGATGGGAATGTAGTAGGTGCTACATTGGATCGAAATGGTCTTCGGCCTTCACGTTATTGCCTTACAGATGATGATGTATTAATAATGTCCTCAGAAGCAGGTGCATTACCTGTAGATCCTGCAAAAATTGTAATGAAAGACCGGTTGCAGCCTGGGAAAATATTTATTGCAGATCTTAGAAAAGGAAGAATTATCAGCGATGAAGAACTGAAAAAAGAAATTTGTTCTTCTAATCCTTACGGAAAATGGCTGAAGGAAAACAGTATTAAACTCGAAAATATTTCGCTTCCTCCAAAACCTATATATCCACCGGATGAAAAGGGATTATTACAAAAGCAGATAGCGTTAGGAATGAAAACTGATGACTTGAAAATGCTTTTGATACCCATGGCTGTTTCGGGGAAAGAACCGCTGGGATCCATGGGGGCTGATATTCCATTGGCAGTACTGTCAAATCAATCTCAACATCTCTCAAATTATTTTAAACAATTATTTGCGCAGGTCAGTAATCCACCCATCGACCCGATTCGTGAGCGAATAATTATGTCGTTGAAAACATCTTTCGGACCCAATAAAAACATTTTGAATGAAACCCCTGAGCATTGCCGTCAGGTTGGTTTAGATCATCCTGTTCTTAGCAATGATGATATTGACAGGTTAAGAACGATAGAAGATCCTCCGCACTTTAAATCGAAGGAAATCGACATTACATTTAATGCACATGGTGGAAACGGATCACTTGAGCGTGCAATTTATCAGATTTGCAGAAAAGCTGAAAATGCGGTACGGTATGGTGTTAACATAGTAATATTGTCTGATCGGAAAATGAGCGCAGAAAGGGCCCCAATTCCTTCGTTGCTAGCTACGGGAGCTGTACATCATCACTTAATCCGGCAGCGATTGAGGGTAAGGTCAGGTTTGGTGGTGGAAGCCGGCGATGTTTGGGAACCACATCATTTTGCAACCCTACTTGGTTATGGTGCCAGTTCTGTAAACCCATATCTTGCGTTGGAAACGCTCAATTCACTCCAGGGAAAGGATACATTCAAAAGTCTTGGGAAGGAAGAAGTTATTGATGCTTATAAGGATGCAATCAATGGAGGATTACTCAAGATATTTTCTAAAATGGGTATTTCAACCTTGCAATCGTACCAGGGCGCTCAGATATTTGAAGCCGTAGGGATTAATCAGCGGGTCATTAATAAATGTTTCCACCAGACAGTATCCCGTATTCATGGGATCGATTATAATGGAATAGCCATGGAAGTGATCATCCGCCATAAACTTGCTTACCAAAAATCACCTCCACCCCTTACACATTTGGTTTCAGAAGGGAAATATCAATGGATGCAGCGTGGGGAGAAACACCTGTTTAACCCGGAAACTATTTCATTGTTACAGCAAGCTACACGAAAAAATGACCGGTCAATTTTTAAGGCATATTCAAATAAAATTAATAACCAGGAGGAGCGTCATGTAACAATCCGCAGCCTGTTTGATTTTAATTTTGAAAAGGGGAATCCAATTTCGTTAGAAGAGGTGGAGCCCGTCGAAAATATATTGAAGCGATTTGCAACCGGGGCAATGTCATTCGGATCGATTTCGCATGAAGCCCATTCTACCCTGGCAATTGCTATGAACAGGATTGGAGGGAAAAGTAACAGCGGTGAGGGAGGCGAAGATTCCATCCGGTTTGAAAAGCAAGAAAATGGAGACTGGGAAAGATCTGCAATAAAGCAAGTTGCTTCGGGAAGGTTCGGTGTTACAAGTTATTACCTCACCAATGCTGATGAATTACAAATAAAGATAGCACAGGGAGCAAAACCTGGTGAAGGGGGCCAATTACCAGGACATAAAGTTGACGATTGGATAGGAAGGGTTCGTCATTCCACTCCTGGTGTGGGTCTTATATCCCCACCACCTCATCATGACATTTATTCCATCGAGGACCTGGCCCAGCTTATCTTTGACCTTAAAAATGCAAACAGGGAAGCAAGAATTAATGTAAAGCTTGTTGCAGAGACGGGTGTAGGCACTATTGCAGCAGGTGTCGCCAAGGCTAAAGCCGATGTAATCCTGATATCAGGGTACGATGGTGGCACGGGAGCATCACCACTTAGTTCAATTTATCATGCAGGCCTCCCCTGGGAATTTGGCCTTGCTGAAGCGCATCAAACACTAGTAAAGAACCGGTTACGCGATCGGGTAGTACTACAAACTGACGGACAAATAAAAACAGGCAGGGACCTTGCTATTGCAACCTTGCTGGGCGCTGAAGAATGGGGCGTTGCTACCGCGGCCCTCATAACTGAAGGATGCATTATGATGCGGAAGTGTCATTTAAATACATGCCCTGTGGGTGTGGCCACTCAAAATCCGGAGTTACGAAAGATGTTCGCCGGGAAACCTGAATACGTAATCAATTTATTTCATTTTCTGGCAGAAGAACTTCGGGGAATAATGGCTTCACTTGGTTTTAAAACGGTTAATGATATGGTAGGACAGACGGACTATTTGAAGGAAGCAATAGACGACGATCATCCGAACTGGAAATTAAAAAAACTCACTTTAAGGAGAATACTGTATAAAGAACGTTTAATAAAATCCCCTCTATATAATACCAAAGGTCAGGATCATCATATCAAAGATGTATTGGATTGGAAAATCCTTGATTTGGCGAGTGAGTCCCTGGAAAAGCAGACAAAGGTGAAAGGATCGTTTCCAATCCTTAATACCAATCGCGCGGTAGGGGCACTTATTTCTAACGAGATATCGAAGATATATAAAGCAGAAGGGTTACCCGATGGAACTGTTCATGTTAAATTCAGGGGATCTGCAGGTCAAAGTTTTGGGGCTTTTGGGGTCAAAGGACTTCTGTTTGAACTTGAAGGAGAAGCGAATGATTATTTTGGGAAAGGATTATCGGGAGCACATTTAATCGTTTATCCTGACCGAAAAGTTCCATATGACCCCGGTGCTTATATTACCATTGGAAATGTAGCATTCTACGGAGCCACCTCAGGTGAGTCTTTTATCCGAGGTAAGGCCGGTGAGCGATTCTGCGTTCGTAATTCCGGCGTGAATGCTGTAGTTGAAGGTGTCGGTGATCATGGGTGCGAATATATGACCGGAGGAGTGGTTGTGGTATTGGGAAAAACCGGGAAGAATTTTGCAGCGGGCATGAGTGGAGGAATTGCATATGTCTATGACCACGATGATAACTTCAGGGATTTTTGCAATATGGAGTCAGTGGAATTGGATCCGTTTGACGAATCCGATATCAAAACGCTAAATTATCTTCTGAATCGACATGTAAACCTTACCAAAAGTGATGTCGCCGAAAAAATACTGTTGAACTGGGAGGAGGAAATCATCAAGTTTAAGAAAGTTATGCCCGTAGATTACAAAAGGGTTTTGATGGAAAAACAAGTGAATGAAAAAGTTAAAACTGCTGTCTGACCATGGGTAAACCTACCGGATTTATTGAATTTAATCGGGAGCTCCCCGGAAAGCGGACGCTGGAGGATCGGGTAAAAGACTATAAGGAACTGTATCTCCCTTTTCCTGATGAACAGCTAAACCAACAGGCTGCTCGGTGTATGGACTGTGGCACTCCTTTTTGTCATTCGGGTTGTCCACTTGGGAACAGGATACCTGAATTTAATGATGCCGTATATCAGAAAAATTGGGAGGATGCAATTCAAATATTACAAGACACCAATAATTTTCCTGAATTTACCGGCAGGATATGCCCCGCACCCTGTGAAGCATCCTGCGTACTGGGGATAAATAAACCGGCAGTTTCCATCGAATTGATTGAAAAGTCCATCGTGGAATATGCCTTCGATAACGGATTGATATCTACGGATTCCCCGCAGCAGGACACAGGCAAAAAAGTAGCAGTTGTAGGTTCCGGGCCTGCCGGGCTTGCTTGTGCAGACCAGTTAAAAAAAGCAGGTTACAAAGTAATAGTTTATGAACGGGCAGCAGCTATTGGCGGTTTGTTACGTTTTGGAATTCCTGATTTTAAACTTGAAAAATGGGTTATTGACCGCAGGATAAGTTTGATGAAGGAAGCCGGAATAACATTTGAAGTAAACACAAATATTGGAGTTGATATTACTTACGAAAACCTGATAGCGTCAAACGATGCAATTGTATTGTGCGGAGGCTCTACTATTCCCAGAAATATCGATGTTCCGGGAAGGGAGCTGAAAGGTGTACACCTTGCAATGGATTTCCTTTCACAACAGAATAACCGTGTTGCCGGAAGAGATGTGCATCAAGTGCATTCAGGTGAATATTTGTTGGAGGAGTTGGATGCCTCAGGGAAAAAAGTAATTGTGATCGGGGGAGGAGACACTGGCTCTGACTGTGTAGGTACCTCCATCCGGCAACAGGCAGAATTAGTAATGCAGCTCGAACTATTACCAGAGCCTCCGGTAGGTTCCAATCCCCAAACACCATGGCCGCAATGGCCAAACATTTTACGCACGTCAACCTCGCACGAAGAAGGATGTGAACGGCTCTGGTCCATATTGACCAAAGCATTTATCGATGATGGAAAAGGAAATGTGAGGGCAATTCAGGTAGTGGATATTGAATGGATTAAAAATGAGGATGGTGGAATATCTTTTGAGGAAATACCAGGATCTGATCGGGAAATTCCATGTGACCTGGTACTCCTGGCGATGGGATTTTTAAAAGGAGAAACGGATTTGATGGAAAAAGATCTTAAGATCCGTACTTCAAACAAGGGCTTACTCAAAACCCACAATTATCGGACAAAAAACAAAAAAGTATTTGTTGCAGGAGATATGCGACGAGGGCAATCGCTGGTTGTATGGGCAATTTCTGAAGGAAGGGAAGCGGCATACCATGTTGACAAGTACCTGATGGGCCATTCGATGCTTGAGCAAAAAAATCACTCGGATCTGGCTTTGGAAAATAATTTCTATTTTTGACTGATTAACGAAATTATTATGAAGTACCTATCGTATGTGTTCTGTATTCTTTTTGTTGCTGGAATTATTTCCTGTAAAGAGCAAGCAGAAAAGGAGTCCGCTGCCGAACCCGTTATAATAACAAGCAACGGTGTTATAATTGACTATACTACTTGTGGAGAAAATGAACTATCGGTAGTTCTTGTTCACGGGTGGTGCATCAACCAGCAGTATTGGAATGACCAGGTAGATGCATTGTGTGGACTTTATAACATCATAACATTAGATCTGCCCGGATTTGGGGAATCTGGTGCAAATCGTTCTGATTGGACAATTGAAAACTATGGGAATGATATAGTTGCCGTTATCGATCAGCTTAAACTGGAACGCGTGGTGCTTGTAGGGCATTCAATGGGCGGTGAAATTATTCTGGAAGCTGCTTTACAACGCCCTTCCAAAGTTATTGCACTTATCGGGGTTGATAATTTTAAGGATGTAGGGGTGGAATATGGTGAACAGGAGCAGGAAGACATGAAAGGGTTTATGGAGATGCTGCAACAGGATTTTGCCAATATTGCCCCATCTTATGCTGAAGGTATGCTTTTCCACAGCAGTACTGACAGCCTTGTGGCGGCAAGAGTGATGAATGATTTTCGGAATGCAAACCCTGTAATTGCTGTTGAAAGCCTGCAAAGCTTATTTAACTATAGTTCAAAAGAACAAGAACGGCTTGGGGAGTTGAAACAGAAGCTTTATTTAATCAACAGTGATGCCACTCCAACAAATATTGAAGGATTGGATGAAACAGGGGTTTCGTACAAAATTTATTTAATCCATGCTACGGGCCATTACCCAATGGTAGAAAAACCAAAGGAGTTCAATGTCATTTTAAAAAATGTATTGAATAAAATTGAAGAGGGTTATAATGTCATTTGATTGCATTCGGAGTGCAGCGTCAGCAATGTCGGATGAGAAAAGGGGATTGCCTCCCTACTGGTTCGTGCCCCCACGAACCATGGAGCTAACTTTTGTGCTTTTGTAGCATGACAAATGTCATTGGAATAGCACTTTTTGAGTATTTATTTTGTACCAGAGATTTAGGTTAAGTGGTTAAAAGTAACCATACCATTGAGAAAGGGGAGCAAGGCGCGAACATTTACTCCCCTTTGCCTTTTCCAGCCCGTGTAACGCTTAATCCCAGGTTCCAGTTTACTTGAACAGGTATCAAAACGTCATTGTTGTAAGCAAAGATTGGCAATCTGATCTTCCATGGTGTCATTGCGAGCGTAGCGCGGCAATCCGTTCTTCCAAATCATAGAGATTGCTTCA
>CAZONK010000035.1:0-19055 GCA_964581095.1 uncultured Roseivirgaceae bacterium | reverse complement strand
GTCGTTTAAGTACCAGGCTAACTTGTAATCCTTATAGACCGAAACAATTCCATATACATCAAAATCGATTTCATAGGAAACTTCAAGACGCTGTCTTTTCATTTTAAGTCCGCAAAAGTAAAGATGATTAATTTAATAAATCAATTTCGTACAATATATTGGGATTAACCCACAAAAATAAAACTTGAGTTATGTTTGACGTTATTGTAATAAATATCAACTTTGCAACTGAATTTAGATTGATAATTAAAATTATAAGAAATGTCTGAAATTGCACAAAAAGTTAAAAGCATTATCATTGATAAACTGGGTGTTGAAGAGTCAGAAGTTACTCCTGAAGCAAGCTTTACCAATGATTTAGGCGCTGATTCTCTAGACACAGTTGAACTTATTATGGAATTTGAAAAAGAGTTCAACATCTCCATTCCAGATGATCAGGCTGAAAATATTGCCACTGTTGGACAGGCAATATCTTACCTCGAAGAAAACGTTAAATAAAAGTTAGTTAAGTCCTCATAATTTTAAATGAGTTTACGCAGAGTAGTAGTTACTGGGATGGGTGCCCTTACCCCAATTGGGAATTCTGTTGATGAATACTGGAAAAGTTTATCAACAGGAGTGAGTGGTGCTGCCAGGATCACGAGTTTCGATGCGGAAAAGTTCAGGACTCAGTTTGCATGTGAAGTTAAAAACTTCGATGCTGCCGACTACCTGGATCGCAGGGAAATTCGCCGGATGGACCTTTATACCCAGTTCGCAATGGTGGCCTGTGATGAGGCTATGAAAGACTCTGCACTTGACTTAGAAAAAATTGATACAAACCGGGCCGGTGTTATTTGGGGTTCCGGAATTGGCGGATTGAAAACATTCCAGGATGAAGTAATTTATTTTGCCAACGGTGATGGAACTCCCCGGTTTAATCCTTTCTTTATACCAAAAATGATTGCTGATATAAGCGCAGGTTATATCTCCATCAGGTTTGGATTCAGGGGTCCTAATTTCGCCACAGTTTCAGCCTGCGCATCAAGTTCCAATGCTATCATCGATACGCTTAACTATATAAAACTTGGGCATATGGACCTGGCGGTTACCGGTGGCTCCGAAGCTGCTGTAACAATGGCAGGAATAGGTGGATTCAATTCAATGAAAGCCTTATCGGAACGGAACGATTCTCCAGAAACTGCATCCAGGCCCTTTGATATGGACAGGGATGGATTTGTACTGGGAGAAGGAGCAGGTGCATTAATCCTTGAAGAATATGAACATGCGGTTAAGCGAGGTGCAAAAATATATGCCGAAGTGATCGGTGGAGGCATGTCGGCGGATGCTTACCATATTACGGCACCACATCCGGAAGGCCTGGGAGCTACGAACGTAATGCAAAATGCTCTTCGGGATGCCGGGATTGACAAAGAATCGGTAGATTATATTAATGTTCATGGTACTTCAACTCCATTGGGGGATATCAGTGAATCAACTGCAATACAAAAAGTTTTTGGAGAACAGGCTTATAACCTGAATATTAGCAGTACAAAATCGATGACAGGTCACTTGCTTGGAGCCGCGGGTGCTGTTGAAGCGATTGCGTGTATCTTGGCTATCAAAAACAGCGAAGTGCCTCCGACAATCAACCATTTTACGGATGATGATAACTTTGACCCCAAATTAAACTTTACATTTAACCAGTCTCAAAAAAGAGAAGTCAATATCGCATTGAGCAATACATTTGGGTTTGGTGGCCACAATACATCCGTAATATTCGCTAAAGTTGACCATTAGTGTCTCTTTTAAGCAAAATTAACTTTTTCCAAAATAGATCAGAATCGGAGCTCCAGAAAAAGGATTATCTAAAATCTATAATTGGTTATTCACCCAGGAATTTAAAAATTTTTCGTCTTGCCCTTATTCACGTTTCAGCGGCAAAAACCAATTCACAAGGATTAAAAGAATCCAATGAACGTTTGGAATACCTTGGAGATGCCATTTTGGGATCTATCGTAGCCGAATACCTCTTTAAAAAATTCCCATACAAAGATGAAGGATTCCTGACTGAAATACGGTCGCGAATTGTAAGCCGGGAATCATTGAACCAAATAGGAAGAAAACTTGGTCTGATGCATGTTATAGAATTGGATAAAAATATCAGTGTACCACATAACTCGGTATATGGTGATACGCTTGAAGCGCTAATAGGTGCTGTTTACCTTGACCGGGGTTTTACTTTATGTAGAAAATTTGTACTTGGAAGACTAATTGAACCCTACTTTAATCTGGAAGAACTGGTAAATTCAGGACAGAATTCAAAAAGTCATATTATCGAATGGACTCAAAAGGAGAATAAGAAGGTACAATTCAATACAATAAACATGAAAGATATCAGAAACAGAAAAGAATTTACCGTTCAGTTAATTATTGATAACGATATCGTAGCAACAGGGTATGGACATACTAAAAAGAAAGCCGAACAAGATGCCTCACAAAAAGCTATTGAGGCGTTAAATTTGGATTGAGATGGACAAAATAACTTTAGGAGGAGCTGCACTAAACCAAACTCCGGTAGATTGGAACCATAATGTATCCAATATTTTACGGGCTATTGAAGATGCGCAGAAACATAAAATTGAGTTGCTTTGTCTTCCTGAGTTATGCCTCTCGGGTTATGGTTGTGAAGACCTTTTCTTAAGTAAATGGTTACCGGAAAAAGCAGTATCCTACTTGCCACTGATTGCTTCGAAATGCATTGATATTACCATAGCTGTTGGATTACCTGTTTGCTACCAAGGTAAAATTTATAACTGTACATGCATTATAAGCAATGAAAAAATACTTGGAATTATTGCCAAACAAAACATGGCGATTGATGGTGTACATTATGAATTCAGGTGGTTTAAACCCTGGTCGCCAGGAAAAATAATTAACTTCCCTATTGGCCTCGAAACTGTACCTTTTGGAGATATTATCTTCAATATCAAAGGATTTAAAGTAGGATTTGAAATTTGTGAAGATGCTTGGCGCGAACGAAGGCCTGCTGATAGTTTGATTAAGAGAGGAATTGATATAATTCTTAATCCATCGGCAAGTCATTTTGCCCTTGAAAAGTCCAGGGAAAGGGAACATCTTGTAGTCTCAAGTTCGAAAAAATATAATTGCACCTATATTTACTGCAATGCACTGGGTAATGAAGCTGGCAGAATGATCTATGACGGTGATATCATGGTTGCTCAAAATGGAAGTTTACTAGTCAAAAATAAAACGTTATCATTTCTTCCCTATAACATCACTTACTGCACAATTAATACTCAAAACCCAGCCACCGCCACCGTCGAATCAATTTCAATTTCCAGGGAAGAGGAGTTTGCCCAGGCAACCTCCCTGGCATTATTTGATTATCTGCGGAAGAGTAAAACTTCAGGATTTGTACTATCAATCAGTGGTGGGGCTGATTCAGCCATGTGTGCGGTGCTGGTAGCAGAAATGGTCAGGAGGGCTTCCAACGAAACAGGTTGGGGTTATTTTTTGGAGCAAATTGGCAAATCTGAACTTCTTGATGTTGTAGACACCAAGGACAAATCCGAAGCAAATCGTTTTGTTGTATCTCAACTTCTAACCTGCGGTTATCAGGCAACGAAACATTCTTCTGAAAGAACTTTTGAAGCAGCAAACGAATTAACACAATTCCTGGGAGCGAATTTCTTAAGATGGTCAGTAGATGATGTATTTGAGTCCTACACTTCGAAAATTGAAGAAGTAATTGGAGAGCATCTCACGTGGAAAAATGATGATATTACGCTCCAAAACATTCAAGCTCGTGCTCGCTCGCCAATTATCTGGATGCTGGCAAATATCAAAAATGCTATACTTCTGGTAACATCGAATAGAAGTGAAGGTGATGTAGGCTATGCAACAATGGACGGGGATACAAGTGGAAGCCTGGCCCCGATTGCCGGAATTGATAAACCATTTATCAGAAAATGGCTCGTATGGGCAGAAAAATCATTAGGAATTGAAGGATTATCGAGGACGAATCAACTGGTACCAACCGCAGAACTGCGACCATCGAAAAATAATCAAAGTGATGAAGATGACCTTATGCCTTATGATATAATGCTTAGAATAGAACGCCTGGCAATACGTGACCATCAATCGCCCATAGAAACATACCAAAACTTGATTAACAAGAACATTACCGATAACAAAATGCTAAAATCCCATGTCATTAAATTCTTCGAAATGTGGTCAAAAAATCAATGGAAAAGAGAACGGACTGCCCCTTCATTTCATTTAGATGATTTCAATATTGATCCCAGAACATGGTGTAGATTCCCAATATTGTCATCCGGATTTAAGGATGAAATAGATGAGTTAATCAAAATGCCTTAACAATAATAAAATTAACGATTGAACATATTAAGTGCAATAGTTCTTGTTAAACACTTCATGTTATTTAGCTTAATCGTATATCTTTGCAGATCGAAAAAATAAGTAGGTAATGACGACTTTATTATATTTCATCTGGAATGTTGACCCGGAAATTTTTTCGATTGGCTCACGACCAATCCGTTGGTATGGCCTGCTATTTGCTTTAGGGTTTTTAATTAGCCAGCAAATACTTATTCGAATGTTTAAATCGGAAGTACCAGATGTGGATAAGCTGAAAAAGCAAGCCGAAAAAGATGTGGAAACTCTTACAGTTTACATTGTAATAGCAACAATTATTGGTGCGCGCCTTGGTCATGTGCTTTTCTATGAACCTGACAAATATTTAGCAAACCCCATTAGCATTATAAAGATCTGGGAAGGAGGACTGGCAAGTCACGGAGCTGGAATCGCCATTTTTATTGCCATGTGGTTATTTGCCCGGCAGAGAAAAAAAGACTGGACATTTTTAAAAGTAGCTGACAGGATAGCAATTGTGGTTGCAATTACCGGAGCTTTAATACGATTTGGCAATCTGATGAACTCTGAAATTTATGGTCATCCCTCAGAATCAGAGTATGGATTTGTCTTTTCAAGGTTTGGTTCTGAGGCTCTTACCTCGTCTTCCAGCCCTGTGGAGGACGTATCCTTTACCAAACATGATAAAATTGCAGAAGGGATATATGTGCCAATTACAGCAAATTTGACTTTTGAAAGAGGCACTGATGACAATCAACAGCGATCATACATCGAAAATAATGTTCCAAATATATTTGGTGGCAGATACAGTTATATATCTGACCATGTAACCATGGATACATCGAAACCAATTGAATATACTATTTCGGGGCGGTCGGCAACCATTGAATTACTTGGTGTTCCCAGACACCCAACACAACTTTATGAGTCGATTACCTCATTTTTACTTTTTATCCTTCTGTTATATTTATGGAACCTACGGAAGGAAAAAACACCTTCAGGAAGAATATTTGGACTGTTTTTAGTACTACTATTTTCAATGAGATTTGTGCATGAGTTTTTTAAGGTAAATCAAGTTGATTTTGAAAATAATATTCCTCTAAACATGGGACAGTGGTTAAGTATACCCATGGTGATTTGGGGTTTGTATATATTAATAAATTCGTTTAAGAATAAAAGTTATGGGACAGGGTCATAGCCGCTACCACCCCATGGGTGGCATTTTGTGATCCTTTTAATGCTTAATTTTGTTCCTTTAAAAAGGCCGTGTTTTAAAATTGCCTGCTTTGAATAACTGGAACATGTAGGCGTATAACGACACGAGCTTGGGAAGAATGGAGATATAATATATTGATAAAAAATGATTGGGAATATAAAGATTTTTCTGGCTATCTTTTTAATTTCCATTTGATATGCTGGTTTTTTTTGGTTACCTAACAAGGTTATTCTTAAATAAAAGGTAGAAATTTGGGTCTAATTGAATATTATTGGTTGATATAATGTTGAATTCCTGTACAAAATTAGCGCAATTTGTTGCACTATGCACCATACTATTTATGGGTGTTGTACTGAATACTTATGCTCAACCAAATCAGGACAAAGAAGAATCTGAAACTTTAGTTTATGATTCACTTGCGCGAATTGTTGTAATAGACAAAATACTTATCACTGGAAATAAGCGAACCAAAGAACATATAATAACACGTGAACTTGATGTACTTCCGGGGGCACGCTATTCGTATTGGGAATTACAAGAACTCTTAAAAATTGATAGAAACAAGGTTTATAATACAAGTTTATTTAATACGGTTGATATTACTTCCTACGATTTGTCAGATGATAGGGTTGTCATTCAGATTGATGTTAAAGAAAGGTGGTATTTTTATCCTATCCCTAAAATTGATTTCGTTGACCGGAACTTTAATGATTGGGTACAAAACCAAGATGCAGATTTTTCAAGATTGAATTATGGCATCAAATTCACACAATATAATTTTCGTGGTCGAAATGAACGACTGGCATTTCTTGTTCAGGGTGGCTATACAAAACAGTTTGGATTGCAATATTTTGTTCCATATATCGACCGAAACCAACGAACAGGATTGGGATTTAAAGTGGACTATGGTGAAAACACCAACACTGCTGTTGGAACAGTGGACCATGATCGATTATTCGTAGATTCTGAAAGTGTAATCAAGAGAAACTTTAGGACTGAAATAGAACTCACACGAAGAAATTCCTTTTATAATTCACATGGTTTTGGCTTAATTTATAGTAATGTTTGGGTCGGAGACACCGTTATTGCATTAAATCCAAACTACTTTAGAGGAGGGGTATATGAGCAAAGATCATTTATACTAGGTTATTCATTTGTATCTGATCATCGGGATATTATTGCATATCCTCTAAATGGTTATAGATTTAAGATATCAGCGATTAAAAAGGGACTGGGAATATTCGGGGATGTGAATATGTTCAATATATTTAGTTCTTACTCAAAATACTGGGAATTAAATAAAAGATTTTTCATCTCCAACCACTCAAGTACATATATCAGCTTCCCAAGCAAACAAGATTATGCAAATTCAACCGGCCTTGGATATGGAACTGAAATTGTGAGGGGCTTTGAACTTAACACAATTGAAGGCAAGAGTTACTTTCTAAATAAAACTTCCTTCAAGAAAGAATTACTATCGATTACAAAAAACGTGGATGCAATTCCTCTTGAACAATTCCAGACTTTTCCACTATCAATTTATCTGAAAACTTATTTCGACTTTGGGCTTGTAAATAACCTTGAAGGCGGGGATCAAAATACACGATTGACAAACAAGTTCATTTGGGGATCCGGAATTGGATTAGACTTTTTTACTATGTATGATCTTGTAATCCGAACTGAGTTTACGGTAAATTCAGAATTTCAAAATGGATTTTATATAAATTTCCGAAAGGAATTTTAGTTTATTGCTTCAATTTGCAAATTTTGCAAAACAATTGCTCATTACTAACTCTATTACAGTATAATCAATAATATTAAGGGATTCTCTTTCATGGAATAACGAAACACTCCTGTTACGTTTATCACATGATTCATAAAGAAATTTTATTAGCTCACCTCCTGCTTTCAACCACTTGTTATTGCCAGAACTCAGAGTTTATTGGCCCCCAATCCAATGCAGTTGCAAATGCATCTGTTACCTACAACGATATCTTCTCAATATTTAACAATCCAGGGGCACTTGGTTATTTAGAAAATGAATCAGTTAGCGTGGGATATTATAACCGTTTTGAACTGGCAGATTTATCAACCGCTTTTGTCGCGGTAAATAAGAGAATAAAATCAGGATTTGCAGCGATAGGTATCTCAAGGTTTGGTGACGAACTCTTTAATCATACAAAAATAATAGCAGGTTACGGAAATACCCTTGGTATAGCTGCAATAGGTGGTTCAATTATCTATCACCAAATAAATATAGAAGGGTTTGGGTCCAAAAGTTTGATTTCTTTCGATTTGGGGGGTGTAGCCAGGTTAACTCCGGAAATTCGTTTCGGAGCATCTATAAAAAATGTTTCCCAGGCAGAAATTTCAAAAATATCAGGGGAAAGGTATCCTACACAACTCATTACAGGAATCAGTTATCTTCCTACTCATTCACTTATTCTCAGTTTGCAGGTTAATAAAAACATGTTTGATCCATTGCAGGTTAAAACAGGCCTCGAATATCAACTCAAGGCCCTGCATCTACGAGCAGGTTTCAATTCAAGCCCATCCTGGTTTTCCTTCGGATGTGGATTTCATCATAAAAAGTTAAAATTCGACTATGCACTTCAAAACCATCCCCTGCTGGGCAGATCTCATTCAATTGCACTTACTTACGACTACAAACAATGAGCATCAGAAATGGTATATGGTCCTTTTTGGTGTTTATTAACTTCCAGGCTCTTTCCCAGACAGATCATGAAAACTGGATAACCGAAGTTTATGATTTTAATGCAATCAATACAACAGACAATGAATTATTCGCTTATCTAACGGAAAAGTCTTTACATCCATTCGACCTAAATCAAGTTTCCAGGGAGGAATTGAGTTCACTATATATATTAACAGAAGATGAAATTGACAAAATAATTGCATACAAATCTGAATACGGACAATTTACATCCATTTATGAATTACAAAATGTTGAAGGACTTAATTCCTCCTCCATTGAGAAACTTAAATTATTCGCGACAGTTTCGCACCAAAAAGTATCACAGGATTGGAGTGGCTATGGGTTGATACGAATTGAACGAGTACTGGAACAACAAGATGGTTATACTAACAATTCGTTCAACGGTACCCCTGAAAGGATACTTTCTAAACTAAGAGTTACAGATAATTCACAACTCAAATTTGGCCTGGTGGTTGAAAAAGATGCCGGTGAAAAAATATATTGGGATACGAAGGAAAAGTACTATGGGTTCGATCATATTGGTGGATTTGCCCAGTACCAGGGTAAACGATTTGTAAAACAATTGATTATTGGAGACTTTACTACACTTTGGGGACAAGGCCTTGTGGCAGGAGGCGGCTTTTTTATTGGTAAAGGCCGAGAATCAATCCTGACTGTTAAAAGAAACCAAACAAAATTTCAACCCATGTCTTCATCGTCAGAATTTGGTTCATTTCATGGTGGAGCTATTGAAATGAGTATAGGAAAGATATCAATCTCCACTTTCTACTCACGCCAAAATGTAGATGCAAGAATTGGTGAATATGGCAATATTTTATCAATGCCCTCTTCCGGGTATCACCGTACTAATTCTGAAATAGAAAAAAGAAAAAAGGTTACTGCCCAGGTAGTTGGACTAAATCTATCACTTCCCTTTAACAGAAACTTTAAAATTGGAAGTTCATTTCTTTTCAATCATCTGGATAAGGAGCTAGCCCTTCCTTCCGGCAGTTATAAAAACTATAATTTAACAGGAACTAAGAGTTTCGTAAGTGGAATTAATCTTGAATACCGGAAAAAGAATGTTGTATTTTTTGGTGAATCAGCTTATTCAAATTCAGGCGGAACCGCGCACATTGCAGGGTCTATTATTTCATTTTCGCATAAGGTAGATGGTATTTTTTTGTTTAGAAATTATTCCAGGGATTTCAATAGTAATTATGCCTTCCAGGCTTTTAGAGAATCGACAAAAGCAAACAATGAAAAAGGTACCTATTGGGGAATGAAGCTTGCACCATTTGAGTATCTTACTTTTTCATTTTTTGCAGATTTATACACTTTCCCATGGCTTACATATAGTACCAAAAGTCCGTCCCATGGTAGCGATATAATGATGAATGTATCATTCGAAAAAGGTCCATTCAATACAAAATTTTATATTAGGGCACGCTCTAAAGAAAAAAGTGTAAAGCAATCTTCAGTAAAATCGTTTCAGACATTGCAACAAAAATTAACACACATCAATCTGGATTCTAAAATACACCTAACTGAAAATGTTGCATTAAGAATCAGTGTATGGCATTCCATTGCCAATCACATTACAAGCATTAATTCTGGTAACCTTATATATCAGGATATATTGATTAAATATTCTAAAATGTCAATTACTGCCCGATTTGCCCTTGTAGATACTCAAACACCTGAAAATACATTCTACGTATACGAACCAGACTTATTATATTCCTTTTCTGTACCTTCTTACAGAGGAAATGCAATAAAATATTTTATCCTTTTCAAAAGAAAAATATCACGCCATTTATCATTTTGGGCAAAATGGTCGAGGATAAACTACCACGACAGGGAGGTTATCGGGTCTGGAACCAACCGAATTCAAGGGGCTAAAAAATCCGAGATAAAAGCACAGGTAATTGCCAAATTCTAACTTTTACAGAACTATTTTCTTTCAAAATATTGCTTAATTTTGTGTAAACAGGGAAATATTATGGAGGTACTTGAAAATAATAAAACCGATCTGGAAAAATATTTCGAAAAGTTTAAAAATAACATTGTTGGGGAATACGCTAAATTCCTGACCCCATATGGTGAAAAAACAATGATTTATGCAGATTGGACGGCAAGTGGAAGACTTTATGCTCCAATTGAAAAGATACTATCACACCAGCTTGGGCCAATGGTTGGGAATACCCATACTGAAACTACCGTAACGGGTACTTCTATGACCAAAGCTTATCATAAATCCCACTCAATTATTAAAAACCATGTAAATGCTTCATCAAATGACGTAATCATTACAACTGATTCGGGAATGACAGGTGTTGTTAATAAATTACAACGGATTCTTGGGTTAAAAATTCCTGAAAAACTTTCAAAGAACTTTACTATTGCAAACAACGAACGCCCTGTTGTGTTCGTTACACACATGGAGCACCATTCCAATCACACATCCTGGCTGGAAACCATAGCGCATGTCGAAAGGATCATGCCCGATGAAAATGGGTTAATAGATATTTCGCACCTGGAAAAATTATTAGATAAATTCAAAGACCGGGAGGTGAAAATTGCTTCGGTTACTGCCTGCTCAAATGTTACAGGTATTCGCACGGATTATCACGAAATAGCTAAACTGATGCACGATCATGGTGGATTATGTTTTGTAGATTTCGCTTGTTCTGCACCCTATCAGGAAATGGATATGCATCCTTCTGATGAAGCAGAGAAGCTGGATGCCATCTACTTTTCACCACACAAATTCCTGGGCGGTCCGGGAAGCACAGGTGTATTGATCTTTGATTCATCATTATATAAAAATAAGGTACCCGACCATGTAGGTGGGGGTACCGTAAGCTGGACCAACCCATGGGGTGAACATAAGTATTTCGATGACATTGAAACGAGGGAAGATGGTGGAACCCCGGCATTTCTACAAACAATTAAAGCTGCACTCGCAGTCAGGTTAAAGGAAAAGATGGGTGTGAAAAATATGATGGATCGAGAACATGAAATTGTCCACAGGGTATTTGATGGCCTTTGCAATATTGATACCCTGAATATTATGGCCAAAGAAAACAAGAATCGCCTGGGTGTGTTTTCCTTTTATATTGATGACCTGCACTTTAACCTGGGTGTTAAGTTACTGAACGATAAATTTGGAATACAAACACGTGGAGGCTGTTCTTGTGCTGGCACCTATGGACATTACCTGCTCCATATATCCAAAGAAACATCGCATTCCATTACGGATCAAATAGACCATGGACACCTTGAAGACAAACCCGGATGGATAAGGATGTCCATTCACCCCACAATGACAAATAGTGAAATTGATTTTATTCTTCGTTCAATAAAGAAATTGGTTGAAAATCACGAAAAGTGGTCTGAAGATTATATTTACGATTCATCAACGAATGAATATTATCATAAATCTTACAAAGGCCTTGAGGATAAAATGATCGATGGTTGGTTTGATAAAAGCCAGCTAGGCTGATTTTAATTCAATTATTGTAACTTCAGGTAAGATACCAATTCTGCCCGGGTAACCTATAAATCCAAATCCCCTGTTCACGTAGATATACTGATTACCTTCCTGATACAGATCAGCCCACTGCTTATAAATATATTTCGATGGGCTCCAGCGAAAATTCCCAATCTCAATTCCCATCTGAAATCCATGCGTATGACCAGCCAATGTTAAATCAATATCAGGATATTCAGGACGTATTTGTGCATCCCAGTGGCTTGGATCATGAGATAATAATATTTTCACCGGGGCATCTTCACTACCCGTATAAGTGTTTTTAAGATTTCCGTATTTAGCAAACCGCCCGGCTCCCCAATTCTCTACACCTAAAATGGCTATTTCTTCATTTCCTACTTTAATTTTCCTGTTTTCATCCAGCAATATATCCCATCCCATTTCTTTGTGGGCTACGATCAGCCGGTCAAGATTTGCACGCTTTGCCTCGGCGGAAGGCCAGCGACTATAGTCACCATAATCATGGTTGCCAAGCGTAGAATACGATCCAAGGGGGGCTGTGATTTTTTTGAATACATCAAAATAATCATCAAATTCCCCGGATTCATTATTTACAAGGTCGCCGGTAAAGAAAAATATATCCGGTTTCTCATTCATCAACATCTCAACACCACCCTCAACGGCTGTTTTATTATAAAAACTACCCGAATGAATATCAGAAAGTTGACCGATGGTTACACCATCAAACTCCCTGGGAAGATTGGGAAGGACTATCGTTTTTTTTCTCAATCGATAATCATATGCCCCTGAGATAACTCCAAATGTTAATGTAGCCATTGGTATGGCGGTAGAAATCAGTGCACCTTTCGCCAGGAATTCTGACCTTGAAATACCTTCTCCAGGTTGGCCTGCTGCGGGTGATGAAAATAGCGACGTAATCCATTTTCCAAATCTTACGGAATCGTCAACAAATAGAAAAAGCAAGGCAAAAATCTTCGGAAAGTAGTTGATAAATATACCCGCGACCAGAAAGCTCCTGGAATATTTTCCGAAAAAATACAAATTACCAAAATTGTAATAATAAATGGAAATGATCGAAATGGAAGTGAGACCCCAGAATACAACATTAATAATTTTCCACCAAACCGGATCAATGTCGGTAAATACTACTTTAATTGCCTGATAAACATACAAGTCAATTATTATAAGTATAAATGCAAATACTGATACCGAAAATATTTTTGCTAGCATTTTTGGTCAAATTAAGCTATCCCAAGTTTCCTGTTAACTTTAGCAAAGAACAGGTACATAACGGGAACAATCACAAGTGTAAGAAATGTGGCAAATGTTAAACCGAAGATAATAGTCCAGGACATTGGGCCCCAGAACATTACATTATCTCCCCCAATAAAAAACTTGGGATCATATTCAATGAAAAAGTTTATGAAATCAAAGTTTATTCCAATAGCTAACGGTAATAAACCCAGAATGGTTGTAATTGCAGTAAGAAGTACCGGTCGAAGCCGGGTTGTGCCAGCCTCTACAATTGCTTCTTTAATTTCTTCTATACTCAATCGTTCTTCGTTACTGGCCAGTCTTCTCCTGCTTCTTTGTAATTCAATAAAATCAATTAACACAATGGCATTATTCACAACAATCCCTGCTAACGAAATGATCCCAATCATTGTCATGACAACCACAAAATCCATTTTAAAGGTTACGAGGCCCATAAATACACCAATAGTACTCAATACCACGGAGGTCATGATGATGAAGGGAGTAGTTACTTTGTTAAACTGTGAAACAATGATGAGGAATATAAGAAAAACGGCCAATCCCAGGGCTTTGCTAAGGAATGCCATTTCTTTTGCCTGCTCCTCCTGTTCGCCACCAAATTTATAGTCAAATCCTGGTGGCATTTCAAAAGCAGGGAGTAGTTCTTTCAATTGGTTTGTGATTTCAGTGCCATTGTAGCCGGTCATCACATTGGAGCTTAAAGTAATTACCCTTTTTAAATCCTTGCGTCTGACGGAACCAAAAGTAGAACTAAACTCAGCTTTTGCCACGGATGAAATAGGCACCTGGTGCATTATACCGGTATTCTGATTCTTGAAAACCACACTTTTATTCATCAGGGCATCGATGTCATTCCGGTACTTCTCTTCAAGACGCAATTGAATTTCATAATCATCTTCCCCTTGTTTAAATTTTGAAATCTCCTTACCAAATAATGATGTCCGGACTTCATTGGCCACACTGTACGTTGATAAACCAAACATTCGGGCCTTTTCACGGTCAATATTTACTATTAATTCAGGCTTACCTGTTTCCAGGTCTGTTTTCAAATGCTCAATACCCTGGATCCCTGATTCATTTATAAATGCAGTTAATCTTTCAATCACACCTATAAGCTCCATGTAATCCTCACCGGAAACTTCGATATTGATGGGTTTACCCGTAGGAGGGCCCATACTATCCTTGTCAACCGTGATAGCAACACCCGGATAGCCCTGCACCAGCTCCCTTATTTCATCCATTATTTGAACTGTGGATTGTCCTCTCCGATCTTCAAATTCAACAAAATTTACTGTAATGATAGATTGATTGGGTGTATCGGCTTTACCAAATGCTGAAGGATCGTTAGGATCTGATGTATCCTTTCCTACTTTTGAAATTATCGATTCAACCATGTAATCATAAGGTTCCATGGCCAGGAATATTTTCTTTTCGATATTCTCAACAAATTCATTTGTGACTTCAATGTCCGTACCCAGGGGGTACTCAATAAATACATTTACGTACTTTGGTTCATTATCTGGCATAAAAATCACCTTCGGTTGATTAAATACCATCAACCCGATCGAAAAAAACAAAAGCATCACCGTACCCCAGAAGAACAAGAAAGGGTTGATTCCCTTTAGGGCAAACCGTATCGTTTCCGTATATACTCCTTCAAGATAGGGTAGAACATTTGCTTGAAATTTCTTTGATAGGGGCTCCAAAACGAATGCGTTAAGGGGAAAGAGAATTCCTGCCAATAATGACAGATTTCCGAAGATTACTAAAACCATATTGGGAATACTTCTTCCTCCAAATACCATTACTAATCCCAAAACAAGAAGAATTGATGTCCAAATAAGTATTTTTTTACTATTTCCTTTCTGCCTATTCATGCTCATTAACGCTGATATAAAAACAGGATTAATAACAAGGGCCACAAAAAGGGAAGATCCAAGGGTTATGATTAATGTAATGGGAAGGTATTTCATAAATTGCCCCATCATTCCCGGCCAGAAAGCCAGTGGTAAAAAGGCAGCGAGTGTAGTGGCCGTAGAGGCGATAATGGGAAGGGCAACTTCACCTACCCCTTTTTTTGTTGCTTCCATGGCGCCTATCCCTTGTTCACGCAAACGATAAACATTTTCTACAACCACAATTCCATTATCCACAAGCATGCCAAGTGCCATAATCAACGAAAACAAAACCATCATGTTGATAGTAATTCCAAAAGCCCCAAGTATCATAAACGACATAAACATTGATAGTGGAATGGCTACTCCAACAAATAAGGCATTTCTTGTACCAAGGAAAAACAGCAACGTTATAACAACCAATATTACCCCGAAAATAATGTTGTTTTCAAGGTTGTTAACCATCCTCACGGTTCTTGTGGATTGATCATTCGTGATTACCAAATGTAAATCATCCGGAAAAACACTTACTCTTGCTTTTTCCAACACCTCATCAATTTTTTCTGTAACAATCAATAAATTCTCTCCACTTCTCTTAATAATATCAACCATTACAACCGTTTTGCCTTCAAGACGTGCATAGCTTTGTCGTTCTTTATAGTCAAATTCTACAAATCCAATATCCCTCAAATAAACTATATTGTTATTCTCATGTTTTACCACAACATCATTTAATTGAAGCGGGTCATCAAATTCGCCTAAAATCCTTATAGACCTGCGAATACCATTACTTAGAATATTACCACCGGACATAGTAATGTTTTCGGAAGTAATCGCGTTTTCGATATCTGTAAAATTCACATTTCGTGCCTCCATCGCGTAAGGGTTTATATTAATCCTTACCTCTTTTTCATCTACACCACGAATTTCAACTTTTGATATTTCAGGAAATTTTTCGATTTCATCTTCAAGGTACTCTGCATATTTTTTCAACTCTTCCAGGCTATAATTTCCCGACAGGTTAATATTCATAATCGGAAATTCTGCGAAATTCATTTCAAAAACGTTGGGGTCGGTCCTCAGATCGGATGGTAATTCGGGTTTTGCCCTGTCAATAGCATCTTTCGTCTTTGTAAGGGCATCCTCAATGGATGTTTCCGATGTAAATTCAACAATTATTGTAGAGTTATCCTGTACAGAAGTGGATTTTATATTATCTACCTCTGATATTGAATTAAGTTCTTTCTCGATTGGGCGCGTCACAAGGTTTTCCATATCTACAGGAGAGTTACCCGGGTTGATTGTTCCTATAAATACTATCGGCTGGTCAACTTCCGGAAATAATTCCTTGGGTAAAGATATGTAACTGCCTATACCGAGTATTACAATCAAAAGGGTTAAAAAATTAACCGTTGTCCGATTGTTTAGTGAAAGAGAGGTAAGCCAGAATTCTTTCTCGATCTTCTTTTTTAGTTGTTTTTGGCTCATGGTGGTTTATTAGTTATTCAGGGTCAACGATTTGTTTTCCACGATTTTCACAACAGCACCATCAGACAAATCCCGGAATCCATTGTCAACAATCTTCAGTCCTTCTATCAGGCCTTCATTCACTTCGGTCAGATTATTATATGATTTACCTGTTTGTATGTGTACTTTTTGGGCAACTTTTTTATTTTCAAATTCATTAATTGAATATACATAAGGCCCGTTGTCATCATTTTGGATAATATTGGTGGGAACAACAATGGCACTTTTGTTTATATAATCAACTAGGGAAATCACAACAACCATGTTTGGTTTCAATTCATTTTTTATTCCTTCAAGTGAAACTTCAACTTTAAATGTTCGGTTGTCAAGATTAATCACATCACTAACAGCTGCCACCCTGCTTTGCAGGCGAACATCATAAGATGGCAAGTACACTTCAGTGAGATCACCCTTCTTAAATTTACCAACGTATCGTTCAGAAACAACGGAATTTATATAGAGATCATCAAGATTTACTACTCTCACTATAGGCATTCCCGTCATCACAAATTCACCTTGTTTCACTGCAACTTCATCAATGCTACCTGAAAACGGAGCACGTATTTTTGTTTTATTAAGTTGCGTATAGGCAGAGGCAAGTCTTCTCTCCAGCGACTCCTTCCTGTTTTTGGCTTCCAGGTATTGCACTTCTGATCCCACTTTCTGTTCCCACAACCTAGCCTGCCTTTCATAGAGGATGTCTGCTAGTTCCAGTTGGGTTTTAACTTCATCTATATTCCGATGAATCAATTCTGAATCAAGAATAAAAAGAATCTCACCTTTACGAACCACCTGGCCTTCACGAATTTTTACTGAATTTACGCGCCCCGGAATTTCGGCACTTACCATGATATTCAACCTGGATGCAATACTTCCCCTTACTTCAATCTTATGTTGAAATTTCTTTGTTGAAACAGCAACAGTAGAAACCAAAGTAGCGCGATCAAACCGGGCTTCGAATGATGGGTCTTCAGTCTTTATCTCCGATTCCAGTTTAATGATTTTCTTATTTATTTCTTTCTGTTGATCCCTCAATGTATATAACTCACTTTTCTTTTCTTCGATGCCATCTCCTTCTTTACAAGCTGAAACAACTCCTAAAAGTGCGATAACAATTAAACTTTTATATATTGACATGATTTGTAATTTTCAATTATTAATTAGTATAAAGTACCCCCCTTGCCTTGTCCAGATCCACTTTTGATATTAAAACCTGGTAAAGGGCATCGAAATAATTTGTTTGCGCTTCCTTGTAGGTCGCATCAGCTTCAATCAGTTCAATATTTGAGCCTACCCCCTCCTGGTATTTAATCTTGGTTACATCATATACTTCTTTGGATAAAGACATATTCTCTTCCTGCTCTGATAAATTGAACAAGGCATTGTCAAGTCGTATCTCAGAACTTTGGATTTCGAGATTGATAGAATTTTCCAGTAAACTATACGAGTTTTGAATCTGGTTAATCTTGATTTTTCTTTGTTGAATTTTATAACTTTTATTTAATCCATCAAATATCGGGAGCGTCAGTTGCAAGCCATAAAACCCAAGACCATACCAATTATCGGTATTGAATAATTCAGAATTACTTCCTGTACCAGCATTTGCACCACCTGTAAGATAGAAATCTATCCTGGGCAAATACTGGACATTTACATTTTTCAGATCGTAATGTGCAAGTGATTCTCTTGTTTGCAATGTTGAATATTCTATCCTGTCTCCATAATTGAAATCATCATAGTGAAGGTTTTCGATTTGATTACCCATATCACTTAAGGCCCCAATAAGTTCCAATTCATAATTAATAGGCATGCCCATCTGAAACTTTAACATTTTCCAACTGATTTCCAGGATATTCTCCGCATTCATTTGCGCATTCTTGATATTATTAAATTGTACCTGGATCCTGTTAACGTCAATTTTTTCAGCAAATCCTGTTTCATACATAATCCTCGTTTCACGCAATAATGTATCAAGCCTGTTGTAGTTATTGATAACTAAATCGAGTGCTGCTTCATTTATCAGAACTGCATAAAATCCTTTGGTTACAGCTTCAGCCACATCAATTTTAGTATTGATGTGATCTTTGGTAGATAATTCAACGAAAGTTCGCGCCGCCTGAACACCAACAAAATATGAACCATAAAACACCATTTGTTTTAACGAAACTCCTATATTACCAGTATATTGTGCAGAAAATTTAACGGGAATGAATTCATCAGCTGGCGCATTTTCATCAAAAAATATTGCAGGGATAAAAATTGTAGGTACTGAAAAATTATTCTGAAGATCGAGTATACCATTTATCTGTGGTAATCCTTCGGAAAGTGTTTCCCCCACAATTTTGTCTTGTCTGTCAATTTCCAGATATGCATTCAATACATTCTGATTATTGTCCATCGCATAGCTCAAGCACTCATCCAGGTTAAAAATATGCTTTTCCTGCCCATAAGCATGGGAAAATATAATCACAAGGACAGCAAGAATTGATAGTTCCCTTTTCATATTAAGCAAATACT
>CAZONK010000034.1:0-19298 GCA_964581095.1 uncultured Roseivirgaceae bacterium | reverse complement strand
TTCCAACATTCCAACATTCCAACATTCCAATTTTCCAGCATTCCAATCTGGTATCATCAAACCATCATACCATTATAAATTGCCCCTCAGCGCCTGCTCCCTTTCGATTGATTCAAACAGGGCTTTAAAATTTCCTTTACCAAAAGATTTAGCCCCTTTACGCTGTATAATTTCATAAAATACAGTTGGCCGGTCCTGAACAGGTTTTGTAAATATCTGAAGCAGGTACCCGTCCTCATCTTTATCGATAAGGATATTGTGCTTTTTCATATCTTCCAATGATTCATCAATCTTGCCTACCCGATCCAGTACATCTTCGTAGTAAACATCAGGAACATAAAGAAATTCAATACCCCGTCGCCTCAATTCACTTACCGTAAATTGAATGTCATCAGTGGCTATAGCAATGTGCTGAACCCCGGGACCATTATAAAAATCGATATATTCTTCGATTTGCGATTTCTTTTTGCCTTTGGCCGGTTCATTGATTGGAAACTTGATATACCCATTTCCATTGGTAACCACCTTCGACATAAGAGAGGTGTATGCAGTGGATATATCCTTATCATCAAAAGTCAGAAGAAGTTTGAAACCCATTACGTCCTCATAAAAAGTTGCCCAGGTGTCCATTTCACCCCATCCAACGTTTCCTACGCAGTGATCCACATATTTTAACCCGATAGGTTCAATTTTCATTGTACTGTGTTTTTCAACGAACCCAGGTAAAAAAGGTCCCGAATAATTGGAACGGTCCACAAAAGTGTGGATTGTCTCACCATAGGTTTGAATTGATGCAAGCTTAACATCCCCATGTTCGTCTGTGATTGTACGAGGCGGGGAAACAGGAATTGCCCCTCTTTTTACAGTTTCGTTGAAAGATTTTTCTGCATCATCAACCCAAAGGGCTAGCACTTTTACTCCATCTCCGTGTTTTTTTACATGATCTGAAATTTCAGAATCCTCAAATAATGATGAAGTAATAACCAATACAACCTTATCCTGTTTAAGTACATAGGATGCTTTTTCAGGTGATCCGGTCTCTGGACCCGCGTAGGCGACGAGATTAAATCCAAACGCATGCTGATAATAATGTGCTACTTGTTTCGCGTTTCCAACGTAAAATTCAATATAGTCTGTTCCCTTTATTAGAAGAAAATCTTCAGCCATAGTGATTAAATTTTGTGATGCTCTAATTTACATGATATTCTAAAAATAAATCTGATTAATATTTCAATTTCATTGCAATCTTTATTTTTTTATATTGCCATAGATATTTGCCTGATGGCCAATATTTTTAAGGAAATATTTTAAGAAATGATAAATGGAGAAAGACCAACTTGATTTAGAATTGCTCATGCTGGCAAAAAAGATAACCGTATTAAGCGAATTGAGTTACAATGATAGTGAATATGATCAAATAGAAGAAGAGTTGCATGAGTTGGAGGATGTATTTTTGGAAAAATACGGTGATTTTATCGAAGAAATAATTTTAGAAGTTCATAACAAATACTGCCCTGCCAATGATGTTCTGGTACCGATAGCCTACCTTGGGAATAAATATATCTTCGATGATGGGTCAGTTGATGTAGCTTCAGACCAGGGTGTATTGATTGAGATGAGAGAATATCCTGATAAATCAGTACGATTAGTCCTTGTGCCGTCGCCTGCTAGAATACTATTAATGGTTGGTGATGATTTCAAAAAAGAAGTATGGAAGCTTGAGTAAGGCCTGAAATCAATAATTGTTACACGTATCCCAGATTGATCCTGACCTTCGCCATTACTTTTTGAATTACTTTTTGGGCCTTGATTTCACCTGTTATCAACTTTTCTTCAAGTAGTTTGGGGTTTTCAATTAGATGATTGAATGCTTCACGTTCTCTTCCAAATCGGTCAATTATTAATTCAAATAATTCCTGTTTTGCATGTCCATAACCGTAATTTCCACCTGTATAGTTTTTACGCATAACAGTTTCCTGATCTTTATTGGCAATAATTTTATAAATGGAAAAAACATTACACTTGTCGGGATCTTTTGGTTCTTCCATGGGAGTGCTATCCGTTACAATAGACATCACTCTTTTTCGTAATTGTTTTTCTGGTAAAAATATGTCAATGGTGTTTCCATAAGACTTACTCATTTTTTGTCCGTCAGTTCCTGGTACGGTCATAACATCTTCATCAATTATTGGCTGGGGAACCACAAATGTTTCACCGAATTTTTTATTGAAACTATCTGCAATATCACGTGTCATCTCAAGGTGTTGTTTCTGATCTTTACCAACCGGTACGTAATCCGCGTCGTATCCTATAATATCTGAAGCCATTAATACAGGATAGGTGAAAAGCCCCGCGTTTACATCGGATAATTTATCTGCTTTATCCTTAAATGAAGTTGCATTTGCCAGCATAGGAAATGGTGTCATACAATTCAGGTACCAGGTTAATTCACAAACTTCCGGAATACGGGATTGGCGGTAAAATGTATTTTTATCAGTATCGAGTCCGAATGCAAGCCAGGCAGCTGCTGTTGCCGCAGTGTTCTCGATTCGTAGTGCAGGTTCCTTGATTGTCGTTAACGAATGCAAGTCAGCGATAAACAAAAATGCTTCATTTTTATCATTATTAGAGAGCTTTATGGCAGGTAACATGGCACCCAGAATATTACCCAAATGTGGTCTGCCACTGCTTTGTATTCCTGTTAGTATTCTTGACATTTAACTGATTTTATACGAATTGTTTCGCAAAGAAAAGAATCTCATTGATACTTTGGCAGAAAGGCCTTGTTTTTGTTTGTTAATGATACGTTATTTCTATAAAATATCATGTCTCATGCTGTTTCTTGATTACTTTTGCTAGTCAAAGGGACATAAATAAATAAAAGAAAATGAAAAGACTTTTTTTAACATTGGTGTTGCTGTCAGTTTTGTCAATAACTTTTGGACAGCAGTTAGAGGACTTGTCGTTCGTAGACAAAATTCACGATTTTGGAACCATCCAGGAAACAGATGGGCCGGTTGAATTCACATTCAATTTTACCAATAAAAGTAGTGCACCAGTTAAGATTTTGAACGTAAAAGCTTCGTGCGGGTGCACAACCCCCGGATGGACAAGAGAAGAAATAGGTGCCGGGAAAGATGGATTTGTAAAGGCAAAATACAATCCCCAAAACAGGCCTGGGTCATTTAATAAATCACTCACGGTTACCACAAATGATGCAACGGCGAGGTATATTCTTTATATCAGGGGAAATGTAGTACCCAAGCCAAGAACAATTGAGGATGATTTACCTACATTGCTGGGAGGAATCCGGGTAAAATACCGAGCATTCAATATGGGAAAAGTATTAAATAAGGGACCTGTGAATAGTTCATTCGATGTTTATAATGCATCGGATCAAGTTATCACATTCATCGATAGCATAAATGCCCCACCGTATATTTCAGCTAGTATTGTACCGGCAATCCTAAATCCAAAGGAAAAAGGAAAGATAAATATTACTTATGATGCCAAAGCACGGGGTGATTTAGGGTTCATGTCCGATAATATTGTTTTGTTTACTGATGAGGAGGAGGAAAATCAAAAGTCCTTCTCTGTGTATGCCAACATAGAAGAATACTTTCCTCCAATGACCCCCGAGGAGATGGAACAAGCACCTAAACTAAAATTTGCTGAGAGTGTACATGATTTTGGAAAAATAAAACAGGGTGATATCGTAAAAACAGATTTCGTTTTCACAAATACAGGTAAATCAGATTTGAATATAAGAAAAACTAAATCTACTTGTGGGTGTACTGTTTCAAAACCTGAGAAAGAGACACTGTCTCCGGGAGAAAGTGCCAAAATATCAGTTTCCTTTAATTCCGCTGGTAGGCGGGGAGCCCAGCAAAAGGCTGTTACCATTTTTTCAAATGACCCCAGTGCGCCTACTCAGCGTATAACGATTAAAGCTTTTATAGAGGAATAATCAGGACAATACCTCATAAACAGGAAGAAGCTGACTAAATAAATAGACAGCTTCTTACCTTCACCTTTACCTAAACTCAACGCGATTTTATATTGTTCGTAGGTCTTAATAAATACTTGTTATTGCGTAAACAATTAGTATTATGATGTATAGTACGAGCATGAAATTTTTCATAAGCCCAATTATTAATGCATAAATGAATAATTGTAACTTTTATTGAAAAAAAGTTAAAAGGTAACCCTCCTGATTATAATATTAACCAAATATCAAAAGGAATAGGTTTGGGACGAATTGTATTCTATGTTATAAGAGTTCTGTACTAAGAAAAGGCCTGAATTCCCGTAATTTCATGTCCAAGGATAAGAAGATGAATGTCATGGGTTCCTTCATAGGTGATCACACTCTCAAGGTTCATCATGTGCCGCATAATCGGATAATCTCCTGTAATACCCATGGCACCGTGGATTTGCCTTGCTTCCCTTGCAATTTTGAGGGCAAACTCAACTGAATTTCGCTTGGCCATGCTTATTTGTGATGAGGTGGCTGTTCCATCATCCATCATTTTGCCCAATTTCCAGTTTAACAGCTGGCCCTTTGTTATTTCAGTAAGCATTTCAGCAAGTTTTTTTTGTACAAGTTGGAATGATGCAATAGGTTTATCAAATTGGATACGTTCCAGGGCGTACCTTCTGGCTGAATCATAGCAATCCATTGCAGCACCTATTGCACCCCAGGCGATACCATATCGTGCTGAATCAAGGCACATCAGCGGAGCTCCAAGTCCATCCTTTTCAGGAAGAATATTTTCTTTAGGTATTTTTACGTTATCAAACACTAATTCTCCTGTACAACTGGCCCGAAGCGACCATTTACCATGAATTTCAGGTGCTGAAAATCCTTCCATACCTTTTTCTACAATCAATCCCTTAATTCTTCCCGTTTCATCTTTGGCCCAGACAACAGCTATATCTGAATCTGGCGAATTAGAAATCCACATTTTAGAACCGTTAAGAAGATAATGATCCCCTTTGTTCTCAATATGGGATTTCATACCTCCCGGGTTTGATCCGTGGTCTGGTTCTGTAAGCCCAAAACAACCCAGCATTTCTCCTGATGCTAATTTTGGAAGATACTTATTTTTTTGTTCTTCAGAGCCGAATTTATAAATAGGATACATGACCAGGGAACCTTGAACTGAAGCAGTGGATCGCATTCCTGAATCTCCCCTTTCAATTTCCTGCATAATCAAACCGTAACTGATATAATCCATTCCGCCACCACCATATTTAGAAGGGACAAACGGGCCAAAAGCGCCGATTTCACCAAATTTTTTAACCATTTCCTGTGGAAAATGATTGTTTTCAGCCCAATTTTCAATGTTAGGAGAAATTTCTTTTTTAACAAATTCCCGTATTGCACCACGAACCATTTTATGTTCGTCGGTTAGTAAATCATCAATATTGTAAAAATCAGGAGATTCGAACATGTCCTGTTTTGCTGGTTTATTTCCGTTTGACATTATGAATTTGGAGGGTTAAATTTTAAATATGGAACAAATTTAATCACAATAAATATTAACAATTACGTATTATCCTGCTTTTATATTACACCATTGGATCGGCATTGGAGCAAGATTTGAAACCCAATAATCATAATAAATTTTTGGAATGTGTACCTTTGTTATGGTTGCCCTAAATGATGTATTCCATGATCAATAGGTTTATCATATCGCTTACACTCTTTGCTCTGTGGTCAGGCACCTTGCTTGGACAAGGACATGTCCATATGACTTACTATGATGAGGAGGAAACGCATATCAAAGAAAAGTACACTTTGAAATCTGTACAATCAAATATTCTCAACGGATCCTATGAGGCATTTTTTGAAGATGGGAATCCCAAGACCGTAGGCCAGTATTTTGATAATAAACCCAATGGCACCTGGGAGTTTTACTACGAAAATGGAGAACTACGAATTCGGGGAAATATTGAAAATGGTGTAAATAATGGATATTGGGAGTACTTCTATAGCAATGGCCAGCTAAACATGGATGGTGAAATTGTAAATGGAAAACGAGACGGTTATTGGAAAATGTATTTTCAAAATGGTGCATTGAAAAGTGAGGGGTCGTATAGTAATGGAAATAAAGAGGGTAAATGGAAATATTATTTTCAGTCTGGAGGACTCAGGGCATTATCAATTCTTGAGGCCGGGAATGGACAATATGAGGAGTATTTTGCTGCAGGAGGTATAAAAATGAAGGGAATGAAAACAGGTGATAAAAAAAGTGGATTCTGGACGTACTACTATGAGGGAGGAACAAAAAAGGGGGAAGGTGTATTTCGTGATGATCTGAAACAAGGTAAATGGTCATATTATAATGAGGAGGGTATTCGTATTTCTGAAGGAAATTACAGTAATGATCAACCATCGGGATTGTGGATAGACTACCATACCAACGGCACAGTAAGTTCACGAGGAAATTATAATGAAGGGCAAAAGGAAGGAAACTGGAACCTGTTCTATAATGATGGGTCACCAAGGGGAGAGGGGGTATTTTCAAATGGATCGGGGGAGTACCGTGAGTATTATAAATCGGGGGCAATAAAAATAAAAGGTCAGTTAAAAAATGGTAAAAATAACGGGACCTGGGAATATTTTTATGAAAATGGCGAGAAGGAAGGGACTTGTGAATTCGAAGATGGTATTGGTGATTACATTGGATACTATTCTGATGGAACAAAGAAGATGAAAGGAACTATCAGAAATAACGAACGTGTTGGCATTTGGGAACTCTATAAGGAAAATGGTGAAATCGCTGGATATTACAAGCCCTATTATGAAAATGGAAATCCAGAATTATGGCTTGCAAAAGATTCCGAACAACAACAAAATTTAAATAAAAAGCAAGCTAGAAAATCTGGTACTTATAAGTATAAGAAGAAAAAATTCCAGTATTTCAAACCGGCTCTTAATGAGTATAAGGCAATTATCATTGGGTACAATCCTGTTGCTCCCTTGTTTAACAGTTTTCCATTGGGAATAGAGTACTATCAGGAGGAACGCCTGGGGCATGAAATATTATTTAATTTGATCAGAGAGCCATTTTTCAGAAACCATAGCTCGATTGAGGTAGGGAAGGAATACAAAATGGGTGGAGAAATTGCTTTAAGACAAAAATTTTACAGGCCATCAAAGAAAACAGGTAGTCCATATTTTGGCCATGAGGTGAGGTATTCTTCCGTTTTCCATTCAGTGAAGACCCCCGATCAGATTATCCCGGAAAATATTGTTGAATTAACAAAAAATGAACAAAAATATGAATACAGTATTTTTCTGGGGAATCGCTATTTTAAAGTACAGAAGGAGAGTGGGTTTACCATCGACACCTATATAGGAATAGGGATTGGCTACAGGACATATACCCAGGATTATACAGATACTGAGGATAACAAAGAATTTTTCTCTGATCTGCCTTCTTCAAATATATCCATTCCAATCCGGTTGGGGGTTAACCTTGGCTTCGCAATCCCGGTTAGATAGGAAGTAAATCACCTTTTTTAATTCATCCGGGGACATCGAATTACAACCCCAATTGATCAACTATCTGACACTCAATATCTATTTACCCTGTGAGGAATTTATCGGGAAGTAAAAGCTATATTAGCAAATTCAAAAGATTAGAATGAAAAGAAGAGAGGTACTGTCTGCTTTATCGATTGTTTCCACAGGTGTTTTATTGGTACCACCCATGTTATTTTCAGGATGCGATCCTGGGCCTTATAAATACGAATTGTTTAATTGGGGTGATACAGAGTTATTGAATGAAATTGCTGATGTGATTATACCAGCAACCCCTGGAGTGCCCGGCGCAAAAGCAGCAAATGTTGGGGATTTTATCCAGATTTATGTAACAGACTGTTTTAAAGCCCGCGAACAAAAGGTTTTTCTCGATGGGATCCAAACATTTAAAGCGTTATGTGAAACCAAATTTGATGATGATTTTATTTCTTTGTCTTCTGAATTGAAAACTCAAATTGTAAATACACTGGATGAGGAAAGCAAGGACTTTCAAAAGCAATTAAAGACAGATGATCCGGAACATTTCTTTAAATTATTGAAAAACACAATACTCTTTGGGTATTATACCTCGGAGATTGGGGCAACCAAAGCATTACGATATGTGGCAGTTCCAGGTTATCAAAAAGGAGAGATTCCCTACAGGGGGGGAAGTGCCTGGGCACTTTAAATTGTAAAAATGGATAATACATACGATGCTATTGTAATTGGCTCTGGAATAAGCGGAGGCTGGGCTGCCAAGGAATTATGTGATAATGGTGTAAGAACACTGGTAATAGAAAGGGGAAGGAATGTAAAACATAAGGAGGACTATCCAACTGCTTTCAAAAACCCCTGGGACTTTCCTCATAGGAATCAGATACCCAGGGCGGTAATGGATGAAAACCCTGTTGTTGCCAGATGTTATGCATTCCGGGAAGCTACCGAACATTTCTTTGTGAAAGATACCGAGCATCCATACGTACAGGAAAAGCCCTTTGACTGGATCCGTGGCTACCAGGTTGGCGGAAAATCATTGCTATGGGCACGCCAGGTACAGCGGTGGAGCAAGTATGAATTTGAAAGCCCCTTACGCGATAATTTTGCCGTTGATTGGCCTATACGTTACCACGATATAGCTCCATGGTATAGTCATGTTGAAAAATTTGTTGGGATTAGTGGAAATTATGATGGTCTTGAAACATTGCCGGATGGGGAATTTTTACCTCCCTGGGAGATGAATGCGATGGAAAAACATATCCGGGCAGCAATAAAGCGAAATTATTCTGACCGATTTCCCATAATCGGGAGATGTGCACATTTGACAAAACCCAAAGAAATTCATTTACAACAGGGAAGAGGCCAGTGCCAGGCCCGGAGCTTATGCGAGCGCGGCTGCCCGTATGGCGGATATTTTAGTTCAAATTCTTCTACCATTCCCTGGGCCGAAGAAACAGGGAAACTGACGTTACGTACAGATACCATTGTTCATTCTATTATTTATGACACTGAACAGGAAAAGGTTACAGGAGTAAGGGTTATTGACCCCATTTCAAAAGAAACTACAGAGTATTTCGCGCGAATCATTTTTCTAAATGCGTCATGCCTGAATAGCAACCTTGTATTGCTGAATTCAAAATCTTACAGATTTCCAAATGGACTGGGTAACGACAACGGTTTGGTTGGCAAATACATTGCATTTCATAATTACAGGGGATCAATTACCGCCACTTACGATGGATACCAGGACTCATACTACTATGGAAGGCGCCCTACTGCGATGATGCTGCCCAATTTTCGGAACGTATATGAGCATGACCGGCCTTTTAAAGGTGGATACCAGGTGCACTACAGTGCATTTCGAAAAAGTTGGAACCGGGAAGTGGAAGGGGATCAGTTGGGTGGATCGTTTAAAGAAAAGATTTCTAAACCAGGTGAATGGGATATTTACATGATGATGCAGGGGGAAACCATACCAAAAGAAGAGAACCATGTACGGTTAAGTGATGACAAAGTTGATGACTGGGGGATCCCTCAATTAATTACCTCTGTAGATTATGATGAGAATGATGAATTGGTCCTTCAGGATTTTCTTGAGCAGGGAGAGGAAATGCTAAAAAAGGCAGGGTGTAAAAATATAATCCTTGAAGACAGTCGCCAGGCACCCGGTTTGGATATACATGAAGTGGGAGGGGTTCGAATGGGAAAAGACCCCAGGACATCATTGTTGAACAAATGGAACCAGTTGCACAATTGCCCGAATGTATTCGTTACAGATGGTGCGTGCATGACTTCAACAGGAACACAAAATCCATCTTTAACTTTCATGGCCATAACGGCAAGGGCAGCCAACTACGCAGTTGAGGAAATGAAAAGAGGAAATCTGTAGGAAAAAATCATTTTTGAGGTTAAGTCCTTACAATGCATTTTCAAAAAACTATAACAATCGCCCCCGAAACCGCTTTTGACGAAGTTGCATTTCAGACGTACCTGGAGAGAAATTTTCAGACCCACCAACCAGGTCGCACATACATAATACGAAAGAGGAGTATTGATGCACGAGGTAGAAAAGTACGTGTTCATATAACAATTGACTTCTTTGTGGACGAGGTTGCAAGAAAAGCCCGGGTATTGGATTTGCAGGATGTATCTAATGCTGATCGAGTTATAATCGTTGGTTCGGGACCGGCAGGCTTGTTTGCTGCACTGGAACTAATCAATCAAGGTATAAAACCGATTATATTAGAGCGGGGTAAGGATGTACAATCCAGAAGGCGGGATATCGCGGATATCAATAAATTCCACAGTGTAAACCCCGATTCAAACTATTGCTTTGGAGAAGGTGGGGCAGGAACATTTTCTGACGGTAAACTTTATACAAGATCAAAAAAACGTGGCGATGTAAACCAAATTCTTGAGATACTAGTTGATTTTGGAGCTAGCGAAAGTATCCTTTATGATGCGCATCCACATATTGGAACTAATAAATTACCACCGTTGATTACAAAAATCAGGGAGAGTATTCTTGATGCTGGTGGCGAAGTGCATTTTAATTCAAGGGTTAGTGACTTTATCTTTGATAAAGGAGAAATTAAAGGGGTCATAACATCCAACGGTGAATCCTGGAAAGGAGGAGGAGTGATTTTAGCTACAGGCCATAGTGCAAGGGATATTTACGGGTTATTGGTGAAAAGTGATATTGTTATTGAAGAAAAGCCCTTTGCGATGGGGTTACGGATTGAGCACCCCCAGGGCCTTATTGACTCAATTCAGTATCATTGTGATGTCCGTGGCCCCTATCTTCCGGCTGCTTCCTATTCGTTGGTAACCCAAACAAACATTTCGGACCTGAAAAGAGGTGTTTTTTCGTTTTGTATGTGCCCGGGTGGATTTATTGTACCATCAGCAACAGCGCCAGGTGAGGTTGTTGTAAACGGCATGAGCCCATCCCGACGCAACTCTAAATTCGCCAATTCAGGGATCGTTGTCGCCATTGAGAAGGAGGATTTCCGCTCCTATAAAAAAGATCATGGGATTCTTTCAGGGTTGTATTATCAAAAAGACCTCGAGCAAAGGGCATTCAAGATCGCAGGTGGGAAACAAGCTGCACCGGCTCAACGTTTACAGGATTTTGTAGACGGTAAGCAATCCTCAACTCTTCCTGAAAGCTCATATCAACCAGGATTGTCATCGGTAAATCTATGGGAATTATTTCCTGAAAATATGGCTGAAAGATTAGCAGAGGGTTTTTGTAGTTTTGGGAACAAAATGAAAGGTTATCTTACAAATGAAGCTGTGCTGGTGGGTGTAGAAAGCCGAACGTCTAGTCCTGTGAAAATTCCAAGGGACAAATGGTCATTGGAGCATATTCAAATCAAAAGGTTATATCCTTGCGGGGAAGGGGCTGGATATGCAGGAGGAATTGTTTCTGCTGCGATGGATGGAAAGCGAAGTGCCTTTAAACTTGCGCAAAAATATTTCAATGTTGAATGATTTAAGCAAGATGAAGGTAGTAATTGTTGGTGCAACTACAAATGAGTACAGGTATGCTTATTTTGCAGCTGAAATGTTACATGCATATGGTTATGAATTTTTTCCTGTTGGTATAAAAAATGGGTTTGTATTTGGGCGTGAAATTCTGGATATTCGAAACCGGCCTCCCCTGGAAAATGTGGACACGATCACATTGTACATAGGACCCCGGAATCAACCTGAACATTATAAATATCTATTCTCCCTGAATCCAAAGAGAATTATATTTAATCCGGGCACTGAAAATCCCGATTTTATTCTGATGGCAGAAGAAAGAGGCATTATTGTACAGGAAGCTTGCACACTTGTGATGTTACGGTTGGGTAATTTCAACAATTACTGCGAAGAAGAAGTCTAATAGTTTATTCGTAGGCCTGATTTTTCAAAGGTCGCAATCATTCTGTCAAATGCATCGTGGTCCCTGGCTTCATCAACAGGGTTTTTCTCGATAAATACCAGCTTAATCCGGATTATTCCTGACTTTGTCATAACTAATGACGATAAATATCTCCCAGATACAGGGAAGTAAGATTTACACATTCTTTAATAAAGTCCGGTACCTTCTCAAGATACGAGCCTGCAATTGATACTGATTTTAACGTATCTTTTTGTGTATTGGCTTCCAGATCCGAGATTCGGATCCTTGCCATCTTAATATAATACTGCCTGCGAACTTCTGCGATCGAATCCATTTGTTCCTTTGTATATCTTACCCTCCTACGTTCTATACCGGAGTTTTGAGAATAACTATTGATACTAATACAAAGAAACAATAGCAGTGCAAAGTTTGCAGACATCAACATTGTGTAAAACTAATAGCTTAGTTGATTTATTTACAAGTATTTTCCCAAATAATAAGCTTAAAAAAGTGTAAATTTGTGCCTTTTGAAATATATATGAGCAATTCAGATAAAAGCAACAAATCAGACTATTCTGCAGATAATATTCAGGTACTGGAAGGCCTGGAAGCAGTGCGAAAAAGGCCTGCAATGTACATTGGAGATATAAGTAACAGGGGAATGCATCATTTGGTATGGGAAGTAGTTGATAATTCTATCGACGAAGCTATGGCCGGCCATTGTGATGAAATAATTGTGGAGATTCTTGAAGGGAATTCAATTCGGGTCCAGGACAACGGACGGGGGATTCCAACGGGTATACATCCAAAGGAAAAGAGATCGGCACTCGAGGTTGTTATGACGGTTCTTCATGCCGGAGGAAAGTTCGATAAAGATACTTATAAAGTATCCGGTGGATTACACGGAGTAGGTGTATCCTGTGTTAACGCACTATCGTCAGATCTCAAAGTAAGTGTGCATCGTGAGGGAAAAGAATTTCAACAGGAATATAAAAAAGGGAAGCCTCAGTACGATGTAAAAGAGATAGGTAAATCCAATATAACAGGAACAATTGTGGAGTTCCGGCCTGATAACTCCATTTTTACTGTTTCTGTTTACAATTTTGAAACCATTGCTTCAAGACTCAGGGAGTTATCCTATCTGAATGCCGGTATTAAAATTTCACTTACTGATTTACGAGAAAAGGATTCGGATGGAAATTATTTGACTGAAAATTTCTATTCTGAAGGAGGCCTGAGTGAGTTTGTCGAGTACCTTGATGGAAGTCGGGAAAAACTGATACCAGAACCTATTTATATCAATTCGGAAAAGGGGGTTACCCCGGTTCAGGTTGCTATGAGTTACAATACTTCATTTACAGAAAATGTGGTATCATATGTAAATAATATCAATACCATTGAAGGAGGTACTCATGTTTCTGGTTTTCGAAGAGCACTTACCAGGACCTTAAAGTCATATGCTGACAGGTCAGGGCTATTGGATAAGGCAAAAGTAGAAGTTAGCGGAGACGATTTTCGTGAAGGCTTGACTGCTGTAATTTCCATAAAAATTGCGGAACCTCAGTTTGAGGGACAAACTAAAACCAAGCTGGGTAATTCGGAAGCAATGGGTTCGGTTGACACCAGTGTAAGCGAGACACTCAGTGAATATCTTGAGGAACATCCAAAAGAGGCAAGGATAATAGTGAGCAAGGTAATTCTTGCAGCGCAGGCAAGGCATGCGGCGCGAAAAGCGCGTGAAATGGTACAAAGAAAGAATGTACTGTCAGGCACCGGCCTCCCAGGAAAGTTAGCCGACTGTTCAAATAGTGATCCGACTGTTTGTGAATTATACCTGGTAGAAGGAGATTCAGCCGGTGGTTCTGCAAAGCAGGGAAGAGATCGGAATTTTCAGGCGATCCTGCCTTTGAGGGGAAAAATATTAAATGTAGAAAAGGCCCAGGAGCACAAAATTTATGAAAATGAGGAAATTAAAAATATCATAACTGCACTGGGTGTTTCATTTGGAACGGAAGAAGATGAAAAAGCACTAAATACTGTCAAATTGCGTTACCATAAGATTATTATTATGACGGATGCGGATGTTGACGGTAGTCATATTCGTACACTTATTCTAACCTTTTTCTTTCGGTATATGAAGGAATTAATTGAAAATGGATATTTATACATTGCATTACCGCCTCTATATCTACTAAAAAAGGGCAAGGATGAAAGATATTGCTGGGATGAAAACCAGCGGAAATTGATGACCAGGGAAATGGCCAGGGATGGAAAAACCGAGTCCGTGAATGTTCAACGGTATAAGGGTTTGGGGGAGATGAACCCAGAGCAATTATGGACAACAACAATGGACCCGGAACAACGCAGTCTTAAACAGGTAACAATCGAATCAGCCGCCGAAGCTGATCATTTATTCTCAATGTTGATGGGTGATGAAGTTGCACCGCGCAGGGAGTTTATTGAAAAGAATGCCAAGTATGCAAATGTGGATGTATAATCATTGATTTATAAAATTAGATACTTTATACTTTGGTGGAAATTTGATTCAGGAGCACTCCTACCTTAGCTGATCTATATAATATATATTGAGTTAATAAGGATATCTTTGGTAATTGTTTTATTCATAAAATACCTTAAAAGGAAACATCAGAGGGCAGTTTTTATACCGTCAATTCGGAATCATTAACCCAGTTTTGACTATTTTAACTTGATTTTGGGGTATTGAATTGTCTTTTTCATTTTCTTTTGTCCACCCAAAAGAAAACGAAACAAAAGAAAAAGGTGCCACCCCCGAAGCCATACTTCCCCGCTATACCCACAAAGCCATCCCTGCAGCAAAATGTCCAATAAGTATCAAATAAATAGTTTTATCTTATGATAATTGGACATTTTGAAGGCCGGCCACCGCCAATTCCTTCAGTATGGCCACGCCGGGGGTGGACGCAGCCGCACCAACTATTACAATCTGTATTAAAGAATTGATCTACACTGAATAAACAAGGATGCCCTAAAAATTACCAGGTATGTGAAGTTGTAGATGATGAGTCGAGATTCGAAATTCTGAATTGCACTTTTTAATAATAGGAAGGGCAATCCAATCCTTTGTGCAATATGGGGATTTTATAGCGGTAGTTAAGCATAATTTCATGGGATCCATTTGAATATTTGTTGATTTCAGATAATGTATAATTATATGCATATCCCAGGTGGAGATTTGTATGTAGTTTTAGCTCGAAAATCATCGTAATGGAATCATCCCATCTGTAAGAAGCGCCGGCGCCTACCGGTGGATAGCTGAATTTATTGAGCATTTTCTCAATTCATTTATGCATTAATTTTCTAATAAGTAACTAATTTGTTTTCTTTGTAGCATTCTTATCCGGAAAGACTGAGGGATTGGGCCCTGTGACGTCTTGGCAACCTTACTGCTTCAAATAGTTTTCGGTGCCAACTCCCACCCTGAAAAGGGAAAGATAAGTGCAAATCATCTGCATTTCCGGGTATAAATTTTAGAGGGATTGACCTATAGATATGACTATACAGGAAATATTGGAGAAAAGGATCATGGTACTAGATGGTGCCATGGGTACCATGATACAGCAACATAAGCTGGAGGAGCAAGACTTTAGAGGGTTGCGTTTCAAAGATCATCCCTCTTCCCTTAAAGGTAACAATGATTTACTGTCGATTTCACGACCGGATATAATAAAGAATATCCACAAAGTTTACTTTGAGGCAGGTGCGGATATAGCAGAAACGAATACATTTAGTGGAACATCCATAGCCCAGGCAGATTATGGACTTGAGGGTTTAGCCTATGAGTTAAATTTTGAATCGGCGAAGATTGCAAAGGAAATAGCGGAAGAATTTACAGAAAGGGAACCTGAAAAACCACGGTTTGTGGCCGGTTCTTTGGGGCCCACAAATAAGACAGCGTCCATATCACCAGATGTTAACGATCCTGGTTTTCGCGGGATAACCTTCGATGAACTTGTAGAAGCCTATAAAGAGCAGGCGTCAGGTTTACTCGATGGTGGTGCTGACCTGCTATTGGTTGAAACAGTTTTCGATACCCTCAATGCGAAAGCAGCGCTTTTTGGTATTCAGGATTTGTTTGAAGAAATGAAACGTGAAGTCCCCATTATGGTTTCGGGAACGATTACTGATGCAAGTGGAAGGACATTGTCGGGACAAACCACTGAAGCATTTTTAATTTCGGTATCCCACATTCCTCTTTTGAGTGTGGGTCTCAATTGTGCACTGGGAGCATCTACACTTCGTCCATATCTAAAGATAGTATCAGAAAACACTGATTTTTTTGTTAGTTCACATCCTAACGCCGGATTACCCAATGAATTTGGGGAATACGATGAGACACCTGAAATGATGGCATCTCAAATTGAAGAATATTTAAAAGATGGTTTGGTAAACATTATTGGTGGTTGTTGTGGAACTACACCCGGGCATATTCAGGCGATTTCCGAATTGGCTTCAAAATATGAACCCCGAAAAAGAAATAAGGAAGTTATACACTTGAAATAGAGAATAATTTGAAGCAGAAATATTTACAATTAAGCGGACTTGAACCGTTAATCGTTACTCCGGATTCCAATTTTATCAATATTGGAGAAAGAACAAATGTGACGGGATCACGGAAATTTCTACGCTTAATAAAAGAAGGGAATTTTGAGGAAGCGCTTTCAGTTGCAAGAAATCAGGTGGAAGGCGGAGCCCAGGTTTTGGATGTCAATATGGACGAGGCCATGCTGGACGGTAAAGAGGCAATGGTAATATTTTTATCACTACTGGCCAGTGAACCAGATATTTCAAGAATTCCGGTCATGATTGATTCTTCAGACTGGAATATCATTGAAGCTGGGTTGAAGTGTATTCAGGGTAAAGGAATTGTAAATTCCATTAGTCTTAAAGAAGGAGAAGAAATTTTTATTGAAAGGGCAAAAAAGGTTCGAAAATATGGCGCTGCGACTGTGGTGATGGCTTTTGATGAAGATGGACAGGCAGATTCCTATGAACGAAGGATCGAGATATGTGCCCGTTCGTACAAACTACTTACTGAAACCGTGCATTTCAATCCGACTGACATCATTTTTGACCCAAATATATTTCCTGTAGCAACAGGCATTGAAGAACACCGGACATATGCACTGGATTTCTTCAGGGCTACCCGGTGGATAAAGGAAAACCTGGAGGGTGCATATGTGAGCGGGGGAGTTAGCAATGTTTCGTTTTCGTTTCGTGGAAACAATACGGTACGTGAAGCCATGCACTCAGCATTTTTATACCATGCTATAAATCATGGGATGGATATGGGGATTGTGAACCCGGCGATGCTGGAGGTTTACGATGAAATTTCAAAGGAACTACTGATTGCAGTTGAAGATGTATTACTAAACCGGAATGAATACGCCACCGAAAAGCTGACAGAACTGGCAGAAACGTTGAAGGGTTCTACGAAAAAAGTTGTGGAGGACAAAGCCTGGCGCAAGCAAATGGTAACAGATCGGCTAACACATTCACTGATAAAAGGTATTACAGACTATATTATAGACGATACGAAGGAAGCCAGAGCCACCATTGGGAGCCCTCTGGGTGTGATTGAGGGACCTCTGATGGATGGAATGAACGTAGTTGGTGATTTGTTCGGTTCTGGTAAGATGTTTCTTCCGCAAGTGGTAAAAAGTGCCCGTGTCATGAAAATGGCTGTGAATTACCTTGTGCCTTTCATGGAGGAAGAAAAGAAGCGAGCCGGTATTACTTCAAAACAACCCAAAATTTTGCTGGCAACAGTGAAGGGGGATGTCCATGACATTGGGAAAAATATTGTTGGCGTTGTAATGTCTTGCAACAACTACGAAATTATTGACCTGGGTGTGATGGTACCTATGCAAAAAATACTAGAAACAGCTCAACAAGAAGAAGTTGATGTTATTGGGCTTAGCGGACTAATAACACCCTCACTGGAAGAAATGGTAAACGTGGCTTCAGAAATGCAACGGATTGATATGAAATTACCTCTCCTGATTGGTGGGGCAACTACTTCAAGGATCCATACTGCCGTAAAAATCGATCCTGTATATGAAGGTCCTGTTATTCATGTGCTCGACGCATCAAAAAGTGTTCCCGTTGCGAGCAAATTATTAAGTAAAACTACCCGAAATGATTACAGTGCATCAGTGAAGGATGAGTATCGGGAACTTCGGGAAACCCATGCGAAAAAGCAAAAACTAAAACAGTATATTCCATACGCTGAGGCTAAATTAAATAGGTTGAAAATCGATTTTAAAGAAAACTTACCTCCACAAACGCAATTTGTCGGGACAAAGAATTTTACAGATTTTCCTATCTCAGAAATTCGCAAATATATTGACTGGACTCCATTCTTCAGCACGTGGATGCTAAAGGGTAAATATCCCGATATCTTTCAAAATGAAGAAATAGGTGAGGAGGCTAAAAAACTTTTTGATGACGCAAATAATCTCCTTGATAAAATCAAAAAGGAGAAATTATTAGTAGCCAATGGGGTAGTTGGGATTTTCCCGGCGCAATCCAATGGTGATGATGTCACGATTTATGATGAAAGTGGTAAAAACAAACTTGAAACTTTTCGTTTCCTGAGACAGCAAGGGAAAAAAGCAAAAGATATAAATAATTTGTGTTTGGCTGATTTTATTTCGGATAACGGAATAAACGATCATCTGGGATTTTTTGCTATTACTGCAGGATTACAGATTGAAAAGATTATTCAAAATTTTGAGAAAGAACACGATGAATACGGTATCATTTTAGTAAAGTCAGTAGCAGACAGACTTGCGGAGGCATTTGCGGAATTTTTGCATAAAAAAGTGCGAAAGGAGCTTTGGGGTTACCAAAAAGATGAAAATTTCTCCAACCAGGAATTGATAAAAGAGTCATATTCAGGGATCAGGCCGGCCCCCGGTTATCCGGCATGCCCGGAGCATACCGAAAAATTAAAAATATTTTCTGTACTTGATGTAGAAAAAGCCACTGGAATATGTTTAACAGAATCAATGGCCATGACTCCCGCGGCATCTGTGTGCGGGTACTATTTTGCACATCCTGAGGCCCGTTATTTTCCGGTTGGAAAAATTGGAAAGGACCAGTTAACAGACTATGCCAAAAGAAAAGGACAAACCATAGATGAAACAGAAAAGTGGCTTAGATCCACATTAAATTATTAAAAATGAAAGTTACCGAACATTTTAAAAAAGCAAAATCAACTTTATTTTCCATTGAAATACTCCCACCGCTCAAAGGGGTTGGGATTGAATCACTTTATAACCACCTGGTGTCTCTGTTTCCTGGTCCACGTTCCTGGCTGGTGTCTTCCCCTTCTTAGTTTGC
>CAZONK010000033.1:0-19571 GCA_964581095.1 uncultured Roseivirgaceae bacterium | reverse complement strand
CTGTATAGTTTAATGGTTGGAATAAATGCTCGCAGAAAATTAAAGAATCATCAATACTTCTTTATCCTCAATTTTACAGGAGTAAGCAGTATATCTTACCAGAGTTTCAAACTCTGGATCAGCCCAATATAGACAAATGAGTTCCATCGGAACGAAATGTTTATTCCCCAATAATTCAAATATAGTAGCTTAGCAGTATCATACCTATTCTCCGAAACTATAGCTTTATGATGTTGTAACTGTTTAGCACCTCATTACGAAGTTCAAATGCATATTTCGGGTTTAAAAATATCCAGGGGCTTTTCCTTTGTAATGCGATTCATTAAACAACTGAAGGGCATTATCATCAAGCATTATTTCTTTCAGGGACTTTTCGGGATGGTCCCTTGCATATTTTCTTATAATTTCCCAGCCCATCCACGCGCCAATCCTGCCAGGGCATATTGATGAAATCTCATACGTATTGGGCCGTTCACCCAGGAATTTTTCCTTTTCAATATGACTGGTTTCAAAAAGCAACTCATTCTGAAGAAAAGTTGCCCAGATTATATGCTGGTTGTCATTTATATCTTCAAGCTCTTTTTTTGTGTACCATATAATCAGGCTGTCAGGAGCACAGGGTAACATCTGTTCTGTGAAATAATACTTTTTGCCATAATACAGCATATCTGCCAGCATTGAATTATCCTCATAATCGGTATTTACATACCTATCGGAAAGCAGCAAAATAATCGCTGGAACAATGTATGGTTTCTGATATCTGGACAATATATATTCAGGATAATCATTGGGCCTGAATGACGCTTTTGGTCCGATATAATAGTCCAGCCCAATAATTATCAGCGAGTCGGAAACATACATTTCTGATGTGCCAAATCCTGTAACCATGGTCTGAATTTTTGGTGTCTTTGCTTCGGGATAATTTGCCCGAAGCCTGGCAATCGCTAATTCAAGCTCACTTTTTATATCATCCATATCACCAAAAACATTATTCGCTTCCTGACGGAGGGTGTCGATATATGGATTCTTAATACGTTTGAACAGTATGTCAGCCAATATGCTGTCATCAGGATATTGGCCACTACCTAAAAATTCTTTGGTTAGGACAGGATATTTTTTTAAAAATCCAGCAACATCCTTAGGAGAAGTTGCCTGAAACAATTCGTTCTCGAGTCGTTCTATTTTAATCGCCTGTTTGTATTGCTGTACTTCCTTAGGCAATTCACAATTAGAGCTACAACTCCATAATGTAAGACTGACAAATCCAAAAAGTATTAATTTCCGCATTACTAAAATTAGTGTAAATCGTAAAAATAAAATTTCATTAACCAAAAACCCTACAATGTATCATCAGTATTATTACCGATCATCAAACAAAATTATTGAAAACTATTTCTACAAATTAATTTGCAGGTAAAACTTAATCTCATAATGAAGCAACTTGCCCTTTCGTTTATTATTGTATCAATATTTACAAACACCCTTTTAGCACAGTATGCAGCGGAAGTGATAACCCGCCCCGAGAAGTCACAATATACTGAAACTTCCACCTATGCGGATGTAATTGGATTTGTAAATTATATCAAAGAACACAGCGATCTTGTACTTGTAGAAACCATGTTTACGAGTACAGAGGGAAAGGACGTTCCACTTGTGATTCTTGCGAATCCTGTCATCACCACACCGGAAGAAGTTGCTGCCTCAGGGAAAATAGTTGTTTATATCCAGGCCAATATCCATGGCGGTGAAGTGGAAGGTAAGGAAGCGGTATTGATGATGATGCGTGAAATTCTTTTCGGACCAAAAAATCATCTCCTCGACAATCAAATCATTCTGTTTATGCCCATTTACAATGCCGATGGAAATGACAATATGGGGCCAGACAATCGTTCTTCGCAGGAGGGAAGCCCAAAAATGGCAGGTGAGCGTCGCAGTGGTGGTGATTTCGACCTGAACAGGGATGGGATGAAGGCCGAAGCTATAGAAACAAAAGGCCTCTTGAAAATGATGACCCGGTGGGACCCGGCCCTGCTCGTTGACCTGCATACAACCAACGGGACCTGGCATGGGAATGCACTTACCTATGCTCCAAGCTATCATAGTGCGGGTCATCCGGCTACATCAGAATACACGATGGATGTAATGTTGCCTGCTTTAAGAAAATCAATGCTGAAAAATAACAATATCTATATTGATATATATGGTGGGTACAGGCTCAGTCAGGGGTGGCCACCGAAAAATTTATATACCTACAACCATCACCCCAGGTACATTGTAAACCAGATGGGCCTTCGAAATAAAATGGGGATTTTGAGCGAAACTTTCGCCCATGATCGTTTTGACCAACGTATAAATGCCGCCCATGCATTTGTAGATGAAATCCTTGAATATACAAATGAACACAGCGAAGAAATTCTGGCAATCAATGCCAAAGCAGAAAAAGAAACGCTTGAAAATATCAGGAATGAAGCGGGTTCACTAAATAATGGGGTGCGTTTTAAAATGGTGCCCACTGTCAAACCCCTTACACTCAGGACCTATGAATACATCCCATATATTGATGATAATGGAAGTACGAAATATGCCAGGACAGGGAATATCATAGCTATTGAGGGGGTAACCAACTACAATGCCTTTGAAGCAACAGAAGTAAGCAGGATCCCGAAAGGATATATTTTCCCCTCAGAATTGAAGGCAATTGCAGAAAAATTAGATGAACAAGGAATCCGGGTGTCCCAATTAAAAAAATCACAGTCATTCAGCGGTGAGGCATTTATTGTGAACAAAATCGAGCATGCCCAACGAAAATTTGAAGGCCATTACATGGCCACTATGCAAGGTGACTTTGAAAAAGCAACATTGAATTTTAAAAAAGGAGATTACATCGTGGATATGAACCAACCCCTGGCTAACCTGATATTTTATCTTCTCGAACCCCAATCAGATGATGGGTTGGCAACCTGGAATTTCTTTGATGAATATCTGATAAAGAAGGGTGTGGAGACTGAGTCAGTAGAGTTTCCCGTGTTTAAGTACTGGTAGTATATCAAGTCATGGTACGGCTGGGAAAAAAAGGGGGATTATACATTTTCACTTCTAAGTAAATCATACGCTGTACTTCTTCCTCCTGATGGTAGTTTGTAAAGTATCTGTTTATCAATTAGGTCCTGAATATCACGCAGTGCTGTATCCTGCGAGCATTTTGTTATTCTTGCCCATTTTGTCGTAGTCAGTTTTCCATCAAATCCATCCAGGAGTTTATTTAATACTTTCTTTTGTCTATCGTTATCTAATTTATTCGTATTTCTTGCCCAAAAATCATGCTTAAAGATCACATTGCTAAGCAAAGTATCTGAAGCTTTTAATGCATTTAGCATACAATTCAAAAACCACTCTATCCAGCTTGTTATGTCAAGTCTACCTTTTTGGGTCTGTTCTAAGATGCTATAATATCCTTTCCGTTCATTTCTAATTTGGGTTGACATGCTATAGAAACGATATGACTGCCCATCCGATTGAGCTAAAATCATATCTGTTAGTGCTCTGGCAATTCTACCGTTTCCATCTTCGAATGGATGTAAGGTTACGAACCAAAAATGAGCCAGAGCTGCTTTTAAAACTAAATCCAGTTTTGGCCGACTATTTATCCACTTGAGAAATCGTTGCATTTCTTTATCGATATCTGCTGCTTTAGGGGCTTGAAAATGAATTTTTTCTTTTCCTATTGGTCCGGAAACTACTTGCATTGGTCCGGTAGAATCATCTCTCCATTTTCCAACCAACACTTTGTACATACCACTGTACCCCGTGGTGAAAAGAGCATTATGCCAGGCAAAAAGTCGATCACGGGTTAGAGGCTTATCAAAATTCCTGGTCGCATCCAGCATCATATCAACCACTCCATCCACGTTTCTTTCTGAATGTACTAATCCCGAAATATCTAATCCTAATCTCCGTGCAATAGATGATCGCACCTGGTCTGGATTTAATAATTCTCCCTCAATTTCGGTCGATTTTAGTACATCTTGTGTTAGAATTTCAAGATTTGCCTCGTTTATAAGGTCAAAACCCAGTGCCCCCATTTTTCCAACAACCCTTCCCTGAAGATATCTAACCTCTGTTAGTAAGGGCAACAATTTACTATCATGCCCATGCCACTTAAATTGAGGCCAGTCAGGCTGTTCGTATATATAAACTCTTATTCTCCGCATAACTTGCGGTAAATATACTGCCTTATCTCCGTAAAATCAATTAATCTCCGTGCTTTATGCGGAGAATAGATCATATTATCTCCGCTTTCTTTTTTACCCTTGCAGGTAACGACCTTTGCTATACTCCGTATGCACCCCTTTTATTTGATCATATAAAAGTATCTGAATCAAATGCCCTTTGCAAATTGCTCTCCCGATAGCCATAGGGAAGCGTATGGATTTTTAGCATATGTTGACATCTGTTATTTCACCAGTCTGTAATCTTTAATTAGAATCTGAGATGATAGGTTTAATCGTTCAGCTAAATTCCGTACCATTTCAACCGTTAGCTTACGCCTTTTATTGAGGATTTCAGATACTCTGCTTTTTCCTCCTATCACTCCAATCAAATCTTTTTGCTTGAGCTGCATGTCTTCCATCCTAATTTTAATTGCCTCAATCGGCTCTGGTGCCTCAATCGTAAAATTTTTCTTCTCGTATTCGTCAACTAGTAAGCCGAGCACATCTGCCTCATCGCTATCAACTGAACCAATTGGTGCATCAAATACAACTTCAAGTCTGTTCAAAGCTTGGTAATAGTCAGTATCATTTTTTATTGGTCGTATATCCATAATCTCAAATTAAACTGTGTTTGCATCAATTTTATCGTATTCAGAATGGGTTCCAATGAATCGTATGAACACCCATTGCTTCTCAAAGTTAAATTTTGCAATTAATCTATATGAATTCCCTTTTATGTTAAAAACTACTCTTCTATTTTTCAAAATACTTGAATTGGCAAAGGTATTCTTGACCTGAGCTGGATTATTCCAACTTGAGCTCATTACAGTGTCATACCACGTCTTAGGGTGTTGTTCTACCTCTGCATGTTTTTCCCAATATTGTCTAAGGGTACTCTTTGCGAATATTCTTTCCATTCAAGTTTCTGATGTACAAAATATAGCAAACGTTCTTGATATGGGAACTTTTGTGCGCTAATACTTTATGGATGGTAACGGCTGAGCAAACCACATATGTGGCTTACTTACTATATGTAATCTAATCTAAGAAAAAATATCCAGTTTGTTCAAGCAGTTTTCCAATAGGCGTATTTTTGGAAAGCGCAACTTTGGGATTACCCGGATAAACCGGGTAATGACGATTTTAACAAATAGGGAGGCAACCAGACCAAGGTTATAAAATTACTTTACGAGCAATCACGCATCACCATCGCCGCACCGCGGGCGGAGCCGGCAATCTGGTTACCGGGGACTATTTCCATCCCTGGTAAATTTATTTTCAGGAGCGACATAAATACATCATTTTCTACAAATCCTCCATCAACAAATAATTTTCTGATTTTTCCTGATCCCAGGGAGAGCATTATTCTTTCAACCTGGATCTCCACAAGTTCCATCATCAATTGATGGTAGGCTTCCTCAAATGATCCGAATTTTTGATAATCTGTTTGTTCGATCTGCTTGTGGATACTGGGAAGATCAATACTCTTCCATAAGAAGTGCTTTGGTCCTTTTTCCTTCAGGCTTTTAAAAATCCCGTTATCAAATTTTATATGCGTATGGTAGTTTTCCGCTTTATTAAAAAAAGGTGTCATTTCATTTATTTGTAATCGGTACTCATTTCCCATAAAGAGCCTGGCGACTCTTACAGGCTGCCCGTCATTTTGTAAAAAATACAAACAATCCTGCTCCAACTCACTAAAACTCAGTGGATCCTTACTAAATGGAAACAATGCAATATTCCATGTACCTGTTGATAGCAGCATAAAAGGGTCTTTCTCGCGTTGCAGGTAGGGTACAAGGTTTGCCGATGTGTCATTTATACCAGGCCCCACCTCCATTGGTCTTCCCTTCCAATTGATTTTCGTTGTTTCAGAAGCAAGTTTTACCTCTGGAAGAACAGAAGCAATTCCCGTTTTTTGTGTCCATTCGTGGTACATTTTTTTTTCGATATCCCATAATCCGGAATGGCAACCAACCGTAGTGTATTCACCAGTTATTTTACCTGTAAATAAATAAGAAAAATACTGAGGTAAATGAAGCGAGCATTTAATCTTGTCAAATAAATGAGGTTTTCGATACTTCAACCAATACAACTGCAACCCGGAATTCAGCATACCTAATAGTGGACTTGCTGTTTGTGTACTAAATGCTTCGTGACCTCCGCATTCATCCAGAAATTGTTCAAGCAAATCCTGTGGAAAAGGCTTGAGGTAATTATACATTGGTGTAACCACCTCTCCGTTTTTACCAAGATTTACAAGGGTTGCACCATAAGTAGAAAAATTCAATTTTGTAATCCGGAATTTAGATTGCAACAATGCTTTCTCGAGAGTGGTCATTATCCATTCTTCAATTGCAGCAAGGTCATCCGATGGATGACCGTCATCGTCTTTTGTCTCCGAAATAGTGATTTGCTCCTGGTGAACCGCCTGAAAGTTTTCATCGAAAACGATGATTTTTTTATTTGTTTTGCCAACATCAAAAATCGCGGTTGCATTCATTGGGGTATGTCAATTACAGCCCGGTTGCGGTGGACTCCCTTCCCCGCTCCCTGATCAATTTCTCCCTTACTTTCATTTTCCTGAATTGGGCAATCGGATGCAGACTACCACCAGCCCGCAATCTTGCTTCCCGTATCAATGGCCTTACATCAGTCCTGCAGGCTTCCTGCAAAATTTCCTGGCAAAGCACCACATCGTTTTCCTGCTGGGCCTGTTGAAGCATCTTTCGATTAACAAGCAGTGCTTGTGCATATGCTACCTGGATCGCCTCAATGGATTGCATTAAATCTTCCAGGGGATCTTTCAGGTTATGACTGGAGTCGATCATCCAGGCAAGTTTATGTCCATTTGTATTTTCTTCCATTCCAATTACCAGTTCATTGAAAATAAGAAATAACTGGTACGGTTTGATGCTTCCTGCAGTTAGATCGTCATCCCCGTACTTTGAATCATTGAAGTGGAACCCTCCCAGTTTCCCTTTCATCATAAGCGTAGCTACAATCTGTTCAATATTTGTATTGGGCAGGTGGTGTCCGAGGTCCACGAGACTGTAGGCATTTTCTCCACATCCTTCAGCCAGCAGGGAGGAGGTACCCCAATCCGGAATAACCATTGAATAAAAATTGGGTTCATACGGTTTATATTCAATGTACATCTTCCAGTCATCCGGCATCCCTTCGTAAATCTCTTTTAATGAAGACTGGGTATTTTTTAAGGACGTCCTGAAATCTGACTGGCCCGGAAAGGATGACCCATCGGCAAGCCAAATAGTTATAGATTTTGATCCAAGCTCTTTTCCAAATTCAATCACCTCTATGTTATGGTCGATTGCCTGCTTTCTTACCCTCCCTTTTACGTGACTTAACGAACCGAACTTATAGCTATAATTCTGATCCTCCTGATCCTGAAAAGTATTTGAATTGACAGCATCGAAAACAATTTCCCGGGATTCCGCAAACTCACTGACTGCTCTCGTGTCTTTTGGGATATCCCACGGAATGTGCAATGATATGGCCCCGGCAGATTTTGTAAGGTCATTAATGATTGCTACATCGTTTATTTTCTCTTCAAGGCTGGACGGCTCCCCGCCAATCGAAAATCGACCGAACCGGGTACCTCCCGTCCCCAGCGCCCAGCTTGGAATGGCCACCTGAAAATCCTGAAGGGTCCTGATAATCCTTTCCAGATCAGTCTGCGGGCTCAATTGTTGAATTAGAAAAGATAATTGCTCAATGTGCTTACCGGCAGAATTTCCATTTGCTTCAGCTACTCTGTCTTTTTCTACTCTCATAATTTATTAGGTGATTAAATAACTAGCGGACGAAGGCAGCAGGGATTCCACCATCTACATTGATCACATTTCCGGTACTCTTTTTTAATTCTGTGAGTACAGCAACAACGGCTTTTGCAATGTCTTCCGGATATATTATCGCATTAAGAAGGTTGCGTTTTGCATAATGTGCCGGTAATTCATCAACTGTTATCCCATACGCTTTCGCTCTTCCCTCAGCCCATTCCCCTTCCCAGATTTTACTCCCCACAATCACTGCATCCGGATTTACAACATTTACCCTGATCTTCTCCGGCCCTAGTTCAGCGGCTAACAATCGGCTCATGTGCAATTGGGCTGCTTTTGCTGTTCCGTACGCTACATTGTTTGGGCCGGAAACCAGGGCATTTTTACTTACAATATTTACTATATCGCCCCCCAATCCTTGCTTTTGCATGATGGTGGTACCCACTTGTGCAACCAGCAACTGTCCTTTTGCGAGCACATCCATTAGAAGGTTCCAACTATCCAACGAGGTGTCCTTTAATGATTCCGACATTGCCAGGCCAGCTGAGTGTACCAGAATATCCACACCTCCAAATGCAAGTACAGTGTTCTCCAGAGCTGTGGTAACTGATTCCTGATTTCCAATATCACAAACCTCATAGGTTGAGGTATCATTACTAAAATCACTATCTGCTTCTTTCAGTCGTTCTTCAGAGATATCAGAAAGTACAACACATGCCCCTTGAGCTACAAGTTTATTAGCTATGGCTTTTCCAATTCCTCCTCCTGCCCCGGTGATAAAAGCAATCCTGCCGGCAAGCGGTTTCGCCGGTGGTTGCCTTTTTAGTTTAGCTTCCTCAAGTGCCCAGTACTCAATATTGAATGCCTCCTGCCGTTGAAGGGCAACATATTCCGAAATTGCTTCCGCCCCGCGCATCACATTGATCGCATTGATATAAAATTCAGCGGCAATACGTGCTGTTACCTTATTTTTGGCGAACGTAAACATTCCAACCCCGGGATATAAAATCACAACGGGATTGGGGTCCCGCATGGACGGGCTGCTTTGATGCTTGCAGCTATCATAATACTCTTTGTATTCAGTGCGATACGTTTCAAACTGAGGTAAAAGCTTTTGCTTGACTGCATCGTAATCTGCCAAATCTGCATCCGGATCCAAATCCAAAACGAGAGGTTGGATTTTGGTTCTGAGGAAATGGTCAGGACAGGAAGTCCCCAGTCGTGCAAGTTCCGACAAATTATTACTGTTAATAAAATCCATAACCCGATCATCATCAGTAAAATGCCCGATCATTGAAACTTCTGAAGAGCATAACCCCCTTAATATTGGCGCGATCAGGGCTGCTAGTTTTTTGCGCTTTGGTCTTTCCGGTTTCTTTGTCGCATTATTTTTTCCGCCAAATACGACTTTATTTTTCCGAATTCGATTTTCGATATACATTGAAGCCGATTCAATAACTTCGAGGCTGTTGATATAGCACTCATGCGAGGTGTCTCCCCAGGTAAATACTCCATGGCCTCCCAGCATTATTCCCCTGATACCGGGATTGTCGCTAACACATTTCTCCAGTTTCAACCCCAGGTCAAACCCCGGCCGTTGCCAGGGTAGCCACCCCATTGAATCACCCCAGATCTCATTTGTGATTTTTTCACCATCTTTTGATGCAGCAATTGCAATCACTGCATCAGGGTGCAAATGATCAATATGTTTAAATGGCAAGAACCCGTGCAATGGTGTATCGATAGAAGGTGCGCGGCTATCAAGATCATAAATGCAGTGATTGAATAATTCAACCATTTCATCCTCATACTCCAGTCCACGGTAGGCGTTTCTAAGCGTTCGAAGTCGATCTACATACAAACCTGCTATCCCTTGTCTTTTTAATGTTCCAAGGTCACCCCCGGAACCTTTCACCCACATGATCTCTTTTTCCTCATTTGTCAGAGGATCCTTTTCAATGGTTTTGCAGCTTGTATTACCACCACCATAATTAGTAATTCTTAAATCAGCTCCCAATGCATTCGATCGGTACAAAAACAATGCGATTTCATCTTCTCCAAATGCAGATGTTTTCCTGGTATCCCACAAGTTGTTTACATACTTGAACGTGGTTATTTCTTTCCTTTTTTCAGCTAGCATAAGCGTAAACTTTCTATTTTCAATTTACCTCTTTTTTCTTAGAAACTAAGGGTGCTGAAGCAAACCAGATGATTGTGCCCGCTAACATCAAAGTTTTGTTTAACTCTAAATCAATTACCTCGTTCCATGCAAGAAGTGGTGAAACGAAAGTAAGGCCAAAACCCAGTAAAGCGCCTATTTTAATCAAATACTTCATGTGACCCTCTTTTGTTGAAAACGTGAGAACAGTACAAACAATAATCCACTTGCCAACCAGGCTGGAACCGTGAGAAATGGAAGAAAAATATCTTGTGATATGGATATGAAATAAAAAAGTCCTGCACTTATTACCCATGCAAGAAATACGGATATATTGAAATTAATCCCGGCCTTTTCCGCATAATTGCTGCTAATAAAACGCGACGAGAGGTAATAGTCGAAAACAATGATGGCCCCCATCGGAGCGAGAATAAATCCATAGAGTGCGACAAAATCCAAAAGTTTCATTGCAAAAGCCGGAAACATGCCGGCAATGGTAGCAAGTGCACCTGTAGCAAGTGTAACTTTAAAGGTTGAAGAGCCAGGAATGATTGCCTGAAATGCCAGCCCTGCCCGATAAATGGTTGGATTGGCTGTTGTCCACCCGGCAACGACTACGCAAATAAGGCCTGAAATACCAACTGCATCATAGGCCATCGGCCCCGGCGCTACGGGTGGAGCATCGCCATTGGCCAAAAATTGTGCTGCTTCGGGAGTTTTAAGATAAAGTACATAGAGTAAGGCGGCACAGATCCAGGCAATATAATGGCCTACATACATTCCGGCAGCCGTAGTCCATCCTGATCTGGGGTTTTTGGCATATCGAAAAACCGTAAGGTCTGACATTCCTAAATGCATTGCAGCATTTACAAGCCATGACCAGAACACAACATGCCAGAATGTAAATTTGACCTGGCCTCCCATCGGACTACTTCCTTCACCCCAGATCGCCCAAAAGTCACTAAATGAGTGTACATCTAACCGGGTAAGCGCCACAATGCCACAAGCAATAAATACCAGTATCATCCAGGGTGCAGCAATATTGGAAAACCTTGAAACAAGATTGTAACCACGTGCGGCAACATACGAAATCACCGCACCTACGGCGAGCACAACGATAACCCAGGTAATACTTGTTGGATAAGTATCAGACAATGAAGGCATATCCATATCAAAAGGAACGCCTACCGCAGTAGCTGCAACCGTAATCATTGCTCCTGCAAGAAAGCAAAATAACAGGCCATTGGCGAGATTATAAACTTTCACCAGGTTTTTTCCACAGATTTTTTCAAGTTGTCGATACAGCGTTAATCGTACATTGGTAGCAATTGGAGCTGTTAAAAACCTCCAGCTTAATACGGCAAGAAAATTACCAATTAATAATCCAATGATTAAATCAAAAGCACTTACACCTGTAGTCAGGAATAGAGGGCCAATCATAAATTCCGTTCCTGCAGTATGCTCTCCCGCATACATCCCCAGGAAACTTCGCCAGTCTTTCCAACTAGATTCAGGTACAGCCGAACGCTCAAATTCTGTTTGTCCAGGAGCAGTATTTACTTCTTCCGACATATGTTTAACAAACATTGGAAAAAGTAGCGCATATCCAAAATTTGAACACTCTATTTATTGGAGTTTTTTCTTTCAGCAAGCATTGAATCCAGCCAATCTTCGGCCTCTGAAATATTATTATAGACGCTGGCTTTGACTCCTAATTCAATAAGCAGATCATAAAGTTTCTCTGAAAGACGGTTTGTGATGATATCCTTTGAAACAACTATGGTTTTGCAGTAAAGGCCACGGGCAATCAAGGTTGGATAATAAATTTCACGTAGATAGGGAATAAATTTCAAAAAAGATCCCAAGAGTTTACGAATATCCAGAAGTACCCCACGTACTTCTTTATCTTTTACAAATTCAAGAACACTTTTAATTTGTAATTCGGTGGCTTTTTTATCAATGATACCGGCATATTCATAAAAAATAATCCCTTTTTCAGCATAATAATATGTTTTGGAAATTTTATTCTTATAAACTAATATGCGATTCATTATTAAATTTACAACACAGTGCTTTGTTACAATTTAATTTACAAATAATACCCTGATTATTAAACATTTATAAAATATTTGTTCAATTTATAAAATTGTAACTACTCAGCCCTATTTTGACTAAAACAAAGTATTAATAGTGCGGTTTTAGCCACTAAGACACAAAAGCACAAAGTCAGCACAAAGAAAACTTTAGTGATTCTTAGAGTCTTTCTGCCTTTGTGGCATATTTACATCCATAAATGAATCATTAATACTATTTGGTCTCATGAATAGTTACATAAAATTATATCAATAACTATCTCAAATTCGTTTAAACATATCAACCATGCGAATTAAACCCATATTACTTGCCACTTTTGTAGCAATTTGCAGCTCATTTTATCTGAATGCGCAGGATTTGTCGATCACCGATCTCCGTTGCGAATACAAAACCAACCCAATGGGGTTGGGTGAACTACATCCTCGTTTAAGCTGGAAAATTCAATCTCAAAAAAGGGACATTATGCAAACGGCGTGGTACATCCGGGTGGCAGAAAACAGGGAAGACCTGATAAGCGGTAAAAACCTATCATGGGATTCCCAAAAAATGAATGCGGACAAATCCATACATATTGAATACAAAGGTCATCCTCTCGAATCACGGCATCGTTACTTCTGGCAGGTAAAAATCTGGGACAACAAAGGCAATGAAACATCCTGGAGCGAACCTGCATACTGGGAAATGGGACTATTATCGACGGACGATTGGCAGGCAAAATGGATCCAGTCTGGCATTGAAGAAGACATAAAAATATCTCCACCGGTAAATCTTCTACGGAAATCATTTAACATTAAAAACCTGGTCCATTCTGCCAGGTTATACATCACTTCCCTGGGTCTTTACGAAGCCCGGATTAACGAAAAAAGAGTTGGTGATCAGCTATTTACACCTGGGTGGACCAGTTACAACAACCGATTACAATACCAAACATATGATGTGACAGATTTGCTTCATAATGGTAGTAACAGCCTGGGTGTAATGCTTGGTGATGGCTGGTACAGGGGCAATATTGGCTGGGTAACACAACGAAACTTTTATGGTGAGAAACTCGCACTTTTGCTGCAACTGGAAATAACGTATCAGGATGGAACAGTAGAAATAACAGGATCCGATGATTCATGGAAATCATCTTCAGGCCCGGTAATTTCATCAGATATATATAATGGTGAAATTTATGATGCACGTCTTGAACAAGACTGGACACATCCTGGTTTCAATGCCAAGGGATGGGAGAGTGTAAAAATTATAGATCATGCAAAAGAAATTTTAATATCCTCAGTGGGCCCTCCGGTCAGAAAGATTGAAGAAGTTAATCCTGTAGCTATTTTAAAAACCCCTAAAGGAGAAACTGTTTTTGATTTTGGCCAGAACATAGTTGGCTGGGTCCGGTTAAAAATTAAAGGGAAATCGGGGCAAACAATCAAATTGCATCATGCTGAGGTTCTTGACAAAGCAGGTAATTTTTATACAGAAAATCTCCGATCGGCCAATGCTGAAATTCTCTACACCCTAAAAGGAGGCAAAGAGGAAATTTATGAACCTCATTTTACTTTCATGGGATTTCGCTATGTAAAAATTGAGGGTATTGAAAATCCAGTAAAAGAAAATCTCACCGGAATTGTAATTCATTCTGATATGATTTCAACAGGGGAGTTTGAATGCTCTGATCCACTGATTAATCAGCTTCAACGTAATATTCAATGGGGCCAAAAAGGAAATTTTTTGGATGTACCAACCGATTGCCCACAACGTGATGAGCGAATGGGATGGACCGGTGACGCGCAAGCATTTGCTGCAACATCTGCCTTCAATATGGAAGTAGTTACTTTTTTTACAAAGTGGTTGCAGGACCTTGAGGCTGACCAGGCAGAAGATGGGTTAGTCCCTTGGGTGATACCGAATGTGTTGTCACCCAGGAATGGGGCATCAACCGGTTGGGCAGATGCGGCAACAATTATCCCCTGGGATTTGTACAAAGCCTATGGTGACAAGCGATTGTTGAAAAGGCAGTATAGCAGCATGAAGTCCTGGGTGAAATATATGGAAAACAATACGGGTAAGGATGGATTATGGAATACCGGTTTTCATTTTGGAGATTGGCTTTTTTACAGTAAGAAAGACGATAATGATGGCCAGTCAGCGGTTACAGATAAATATCTTTTAGCACAGGCATTTTTTGCCAATTCTGCCCAACTGCTTCAAAAAACAGCAGAGGTTCTTGGAGAAAAAGAAGATGCAGAATACTATGCAGGCTTGTTGGAAAATGTGAAGGAAAAATTTCATGAAGAATATCTTACACCCAACGGCCGGTTAGTCTCTTCCAGCCAGACAGCCTATGTAGTGGCACTTAAATTCGATTTATTCCCTGAAAATATGCGCGAACAAGCTGCTGAAAGGTTGGTTCAAAATATTAGCAGGTACAACGATCACATCACAACAGGTTTCCTGGGTACCCCTTATATCAGTGAAGTACTCACTAAAACCGGGCATGTGGATGTCGCTTATAAACTCCTGGAACAGAAAACATACCCATCATGGCTTTATCCTGTAACGATGGGTGCAACCACCATTTGGGAGCGGTGGGATGGGATTAAACCTGACAGTACATTTCAAACCCCAAATATGAACTCATTTAATCATTATGCTTACGGAGCTATTGGTAACTGGATGTACACGACCGTAGCGGGTATAAATCCCGATGAAAATAGCCCGGGATACAAACACATTATTATTAAACCTCAGCCTGGTGGATCTTTGACACATGCACGTGCATCATTTCAATCGATGTATGGCACAATACAATTGGGTTGGAAAATAGCAGATGGAATTATGAAACTGAGTGTAGAAATACCTTCAAACACAACAGCTACAATCTTCCTTCCTCAATCAAAAATTGAAAATGTCCGGGAATCAGAAAAAATGCTTGATTCCAAACTAGAAGGAGTATTTTCTGTGGATCAACAGGATAATGAGGTTAGGGTTGAAGTAGGTTCAGGTAAATATCAGTTTACCTATAAAATGGGTGCGTAAATCTATAATTTTTCCAATGCTTCCATCCATACCTGTTTCATCAGGTAAGATCCCGCAATGGAAGGATGGACGCCATCCGGGCACCAGTAACTGACCGGTGCAACTTTAAGTGCCTCATCAAATACTGCCTGAAGAGGGATAAAATTTGCATTTAGTTCAGTAGCAATTTCTTGAACAGACTGCTGATACTTAGAAAACGCCGGATACCAGGCTTCTGAAATTGCCGTACCTCCAGTAACGACAAATGGCTCGGCGATAATCAGTTTTAGAGCAGGCAGTGAATTTAGTGTTCGATCAAGAAGTTCCCGAAGGTCCGTTTCAAATGATTCAGCGGTACCCTTGTAGTTATGGGTAAGCGTATGCCAAAAATCATTGACACCAATCAACAAACTTAACACATCCGGCTTCAGTTGCAAACAATCATCTTCCCACCTGCCAGCCAGTTGGTAAACTTTATTACCCGATATTCCACGATTATAAATAGCGATATTCTTACCGGGATTAGTACCGAGTACATCTGCCGCAATCTGGTACGCATAACCACCACCAAGCCCGCTTCCATTATTTGCATAATAATTGCCGCGGTTACGTCCTGCGTCAGTTATTGAATCACCCTGGAATAAAATTCGACTACCCTCTGGAATATTTCCTGTACTTATTGTTTTCTTACCAGCCAATGCGGGAGAAGCTAAGGCAAGTGGAACAAGTGATGCATATTTCAAAAACTGCCGGCGATTCTGCTCCTCCTTTTTCATTATATAGTACTATTAATTACGATTTATGGCTCCTTGTAATTTATAAAACAAAACCTAATATACAAAATGTATTTAGACAAAATGCCTCTTTGAAAGCCAGTATGAATGCACGAATTAAAAATACTATTTGTTCCTTTTTTGTTAGAATCTTTCTAAATTGAGTTTGGTAGAAGGGATACCAATTAAAATTCAAAAAAACGGCGTTATGAAAGTTAAATATTCACTCTTATTCGTAGCTTCTTTATTTCTAATTATACATTTTGGATGTACTCCAGATGAATCAAAAGTGGTTGACATCAATATCGACCAACTAACGGGAACCTGGAGGTTAATAAAGACGATTGAAATCGGTCATGAGGATTCAACGGGTAGAAGGGATAGCGAAACGAGGTATTATATTAAACACGTAAGTGAAACTCACTTCACCTGGATTGAGTACGACAAAGAAAATGAACAATTGCTGGGTGCCGGAGGGGGTACATTTTCACTCAATGCAAATACTTACACCGAGGATATCAAGTTTTACTTTCCACCCGGTGCAAATGAATTAGGCCAGGCAATCCCTTTTAGTGCTAAAATCAATGAAGATGGAACATGGCGCCACACTGGGTATGCAAAAGTTTTTGAATTTGATCCCGACACAGGTGATAACGTAATGATTGATTCGATGATCATTGACGAATTATGGGAAAAAATCGATTCTCCGTCAGCCACTAGTCAAGATCTGGTTGGTACATGGACCCTATCTTCTTATCACGATGCATCCGATTCAATACAAAATGATTGGCCTGATTTTTTAGGGTTTTTCAAAATAGTCACTCCTACCCATTTTAATTGGGTGCAATACAATAAATCAGGGGATGAAATGATGGCCCTGGGTGGTGGAACCTATTTATATGACGGTGATGGGACTAAATACATAGAAAATTTAGTATATAGATATCCAGCAGAACCCGATCAATCGCAAAATGAATTGGCATTTGATTGTCGGATTGAAGGTAACCTGTGGTACCATAAAGGTAAAGTTTTCAAAATGAGTGGTAATACTATATATGGTGATTCCGCTGTAATTGATGAAATTTGGAAACGAGTTGAGATTACACCTACTGTTGAGGCAAGGGCTTCTGACTAGAGTCCGTCCATAAACTCGGTGTCTGGTTCAAAAAGTTCGAAATCAAGGCTTGTGTAGTCTAAAAAAAACGGAGTTTACTGGTGCAATCAAGCATTTTTTAGACAAGCGTAACGCAGATAGCGGACTTTATGGACAGACACTAACTAGATAAATTTCTCCTGGATTCGTCTAGTTTAAGGATGAAATAATCTTCCAATGCTCATTCTTCATCGCGCCAAAGTCAAACAGGGTGACACCGCTACCCCCTGCCTCCATAATTTCATTGTATGCATTCTTTAGAAAGTCGGGTGTCATATTTGGAATAAAAACACCGGAATATACAGGTGCTCCATTTTTTACTAATTCTACGCCCATGCGGGTCTGCTCACCGATCCATTCTACACCTTCATTGTAAAAGTTATTATACAACATAGGATGGAATGCATCAAGGTTCCAGTTATGCCATTGCTGTCGTACACTCCGCCAATTTGGAAATACAGCTGCTGATATTCTTTTGTTGTACTTCTTCACCCCCGGAACAAGCAAGTCGTTTACCAGGGAAGTTATGCTGTCGAAACGAAATTGCCTCCATTCAAGATTTGCTGAAGGATCATCAAGGTCTGTTAAAGGATCAATTCCTGTTTGTTCTTTAAATAATTCCCTGCAAACATCCGAATAGCAATAATCATACTGGGGATATTCGCGGTCCTGAACAATGTTGTATTTTGGCTGTAATGCCTCCGCGAGAATTGCATCCGGAAGTCGTACATAGTCAAGGTGCACACCATCGACTCCTTCAATTTGAGCCAGTGCTTTTACATTACTAGTGATAAATTCCCTCACTTCAGGATGATTTGGGCATAAGAATTTATAATACCCAACATAGGCAGGCTTATCAGATGCGGATTCTCCCAATCCATTTACCGCGTACCAATCGGAATGTTCTTTAACTATCTCAGGAATATTACATGGCATGGTCCACATCCAGGCATGAAACTCCAGTTCCAGTTCATGGCATGCTGCTGCTGCTGCGGATACCACATCCTCCTTGATGGGCAGGTGATCATTCTCAAAAAATGCCCAGGTGCTATTATATACCTCTACCATCACTCCGGTAAATCCCGACTCTTTAACAATTCTGAGCTTGTTGATCCATCCATTTTTTGTTAACCCGAGTTCAGGACGTACCCACAACCATTTTTTAGAACTATTCTGAGTTCCATACGCTTGAAATATTGGTGAGGAAACCGATAACGCAACAGTAACTTTGCCCAGGGTTTTTATAAATGTCCTTTTATTCATTTCACCTTGTTGTCTTTTATTTCCCAAATCTTTCCATCAGTTTTAATATACCAGGTACCGGATTGGTTACTGTTCGAATGACTGATAATAAAAGAAGTCGAAGTAATTTCAATCCGGGGATGAAACTTTTCACTAAATATAAACGGCAGGGTGAAAAGGTATTTCAAATCATCAGTATATGATCCATAGGAATCGTAATATTCATTTTCCCTGTAATACAAATACCTGAGAAGTTTTTTTATTTCTTCCTCATTGCTTACTATAAACTTAACATGTTCCGGGTGATTTTTCTGATCTGCAAACTGAACATATCCCCAGGTTTCAGGCCTGTGCATTGCAATCACGCCCTGGGGAGACCATACCCAATTGAATTCAGGAAATGGTTTACCTGTTTTTGAGTCGACTTTCTTTTTATAACTCGCCCCTTTGGGTTCAATTTGCCAATTTACACGCGAAAAATTCACCCTCCATTGCTCCCCACTTTGGGGTTTTCTCCAATTCGGGGCAGCTTCTTTTAGCACTTCCCAGGGCATTGCAAGCTCGATTGTCCACATGGAATCGACGTCTGTTGAATTATTTATTGTTCCAAATATTTTAATTGCCTTTTTCAATCCCCTGATGTCCCAGCTATTAATTGCCGGGCCACCATTGCGATAGGGTTTTACCAAAAACAAATCCCAAACGGTACCCAGAGCATTAATTTCTAATTCGTAGTATTGGTGCGTATCCCCGTCAGGATCAATAAATACTTCAAAATCATTTTCATGGAAGATCACGGCGTCCCGATCTGTATATGTTGCCCAAATATCATGTTCAATAAGTTCGGCAGCGATATAAAAATAGTTATCATCCCAAAGCATTTTCACTCTTGTTCTTAGTTCAGGAATGGGTTGGGAGTCTCCTTTGATGTCCTGAAAATCGGAAGTCCACGGGGCAGTATCCCATTCTGTTTCAATAAGATTGCCATCAATCAAAATAGGTTGAAACACTTTAAAACAAACATATTTTTCAGAATCGATAAAGTGCTTACCTGTTTGGGCAATGGTGTTGCCCATTATGAAGAGTGCTACGAAAAGGGCAATGACAAATTTCAAAATTTTATATCAAAAT
>CAZONK010000032.1:0-20716 GCA_964581095.1 uncultured Roseivirgaceae bacterium | reverse complement strand
CCTGCAACATCAAACAGACAAAAAAATAAGTTGGTAATTACTCTTTATTTAGTAGCAGGACTTACTGCATGTCTAGGAGTCGTAATAATGACTGATATCGGACAACTCATGGGCATCAATAAATCATGGATAGTCTGGTATTTTGAGAACAGTTTCTACATAATGGCTTTTTCTTTGGCTTTTCTCATTTTAGCCATTTACCAGTCAAAAAAGCATACAAATCAGAAAACCCATTGGATTGTGATTATAAGTCTTGTTTGGTTGATCTGCATCATTTCCTCAAAGTATCTAACACCATATTTAATGTTCAGGTCACAGCAAAACAATGCTGTATATATATCAATACCGGATGCAATGGATTATTTAGAAAACGGGGACCGGGTTTTGGTTGTGGACTATAATGGTGTACAGAAGGCGTACCCGCCCGAATATATTTGGCAAGCACATATTTTTGGTGGCGATTTCGGAGATGAAAATATTGTATTTACGTATTGTGTCATTACCAATCTTGCCAGTCCTTTTCTGAATGATTTAAATGGAGAAAAGGTTAATTTCAAAGTATTGGCACAAACCAATAGCAACTTATTAATTTGGGACACAAATAGTAATGAGATCATTCAACAAATAACCCAGGAATGCGAGTTTTCTAAAACAAAGCTTGATCCAATTCCTGTATTGGAAATGACATGGGGAGGATACAAAAAGCTCTTTCCAAATGGAACTGTTCTTTATAACACTTGGGATACCCCTTTGGAAAAAATAATTAATTCCTTGTTTTCGACAGACGAAGCCTGGAATGGAGAGAAGTGGATGTTCCCTACAGTTAATCTTGACGATAAACGATTGCCTTCAAAAGAACATATTATTGGCATCAGGGATGATGACGCAAATGAACAATTAGCCTTTACAAAGGCTTATATAAAAGAACATGGGATTCTAAATATTTATGTGGGAAACAGAAAGCTGGTTTTGGTTTACTTTCCTGAATATCAAACAATTGCAAGTTTTGATCGGGTTAAAGATGGACAGGAATTGACCGTAACAGATATAGATGTCCATGGACAAACACCCACCCAGGGAAAATTGGATCGTGTTTATCTTTACAATAGCGTTTTATGGGCCGTATGGGCCCATTATTATCCGGACTCGAAAGTCCTTAAATAACAATTAAAAAAATAAACATGCTGAAAAACAAAAATCAAACAAATCCACCAGATACAATGCTTAATTTGCAATTGGTATTACCTTAGGAGGATATTTTTGTTATTTATAGTCAAAAACATTGAAAGAGTGTTCTTTAGATGATTACTTTGAATCCAATTTATTAAATAGTTATAGATATTTTTAACCCTAACAAAACGTGATAATGAAATATTTGATCTTTACATTTTCTGTCTTATGCATTTTTGTAATGCATACCCAGGCACAAATCATTCATGACGCCGAATATTACATCATTGAGGCTCAAAATGGCGAAAGGTGGTCTGTTGAAGACGGCGAAATCGATGAAAAATTAGCACAATTGAAAAAGAAGCACAAGAACCCACCCAACATTGTCTATATCCTTTGGGACGACCAGCAATTTGGTTCTGTCGGATTTCCTGAAATGCAAAAAGTACTGGGATACAGCACTCCAAATATGAACAAAATGGCTGATGAGGGGATTAATTTTACCCGCATGTACACCGAACCTGCGTGCACTCCAACTCGTGCCGCTTTTTTAACCGGGCGTCATCCCGCCAGGAATGGAATGGGTGTCGTGGGAATGCCGCACGAATTTTCCGGCCTGGCAGCTGAGGAAGTAACCCTCGCCGAAGTATTATCACAAGCGGGATACGCAACAGCGCATTTTGGAAAAGGGCATTTGGGAGATATTGAAGAAAGTTACCTGCACAACCAGGGATTTGATGAAGCATTATTTACCCCAATGAATCAAATTACCTCCTTGTACGATCCAATGGGTGAAGCGGCAAATGCCATCCTTGGATTGTTTCCTCAAATGTATCCACCCGATCCGTACAAACTTGATAACCCGGGCCTAGTACCGGTAGGTTGGGTTCAAATCCTCGAAGGTAAGAAAGGCGAATTAGCTAAAGAGTGGTGCGGAAATGGTAACGAGTGCTATGAAAAAATGGAGGCAGAATCTGAGAAAAGGACCCTGGAATTTATTAAAAAGAATGCTGATGCAGGAAAACCCTTCTTTGTGGAATACTGGCCTAATTTTCTCAATTTTTTACTTCCTCAACCACAAAAGACTACAATGAATGGTGGAAAAGTTGCAAATTCATATGTGCGGCTGGACAACTTTGTAGGCCAGGTGATGCAAATGTTAAAAGACGAAGGAATCGCCGAGAATACCTTACTACTGATAATGGCCGATAACGGGCCCATGGTGCATAACCCTCCCCCGGGATGGGGCATGACTGAGATTCTTTACAGGGGAGGCAAAGGTGATTTCACGGAAGGAGGAATCAGAGTCCCAGCCATTGCTTGGTGGCCGGGTACAATCGCACCCAAACAACTCGTAGGTGACATCATCCATGTAACGGACTTATTTACAACGTTTGCAAATCTTGGTGAGGCCACACAATACATCCCAACGGATCGGATTATTGATGGCATTGATCAAACGGCTCTGCTATTAAACGGTGATACAAATGGGAGAAGAGATTATGTGTTTGTGTACCAGGGTCATGAACTGGCTGCTGTCGTCAAGGGCCGGTATAAGCGCCATTTAATTTCTGATGATCCCGGAGCTGCTACTGGAATAGCAGCAACATTTTATGATTTGTACCAGGATCCACGGGAGGAAAACCCCCATCTTGTTCCATTGATCCATACGCAGGGTCAATTTAACAGGATGATATTTCGCCATAAGTTAATGAAACAGAAATACCCCGACAAACCCAATGGAAAGGGGATTCCTCTTACAGGTATTTCAAATGCACGACCTGAGACACTTGGAATTAAAACCATGGTGGAAAACTATATGAAACTTCTTCCCATAGATTTGGATGAGTATCTCAAATACGATGACCCAAAGCTCAAGATTGAGGGAGATTGGGGAAATGACTAAACCTGGGGAAAAAGGAGCTGTCTCAAAAGTAGAAAAAGCAACGTCATCCTGAGGAATCGAAGGATCTCAATGAACTTTATAACACAGACAATGAGATTCTTTACTTTGTTCAGAATGACGAAACTACTTTTGAGACAACCCCTTTTCATTTAACCTAAATCAACCTGGTTTTATTTTCTATTAATAATTGGAATTTCAAAAATGGCAGCAGAAAAACAAAATTTCACTTTTTGAAGAGTCATAAAATTTTTTTTAAAGGATTAATATAGCTTCGGGTTAAATTTAAACTGAGATAGTATGAAAGATATTTTGATAAAATTAAAGTTCACTGGTTTGGTACTAATACTACTGTATAGTTCAACATATGGACAAACCAGCGGTACGAAAGTTACAAATGAAAAATATCAGGATTTACGAGATAGTCTTGAAGATGTGGAATATCACTATCTCTTCCCGATATTTGGTAAAAAAGTACTGGAGAAAGGGTATGAATTGCCCAATCCTGCCGGTTTAAATGCGGCTTTCATTATCCAAAAGCAACAGATAACATTTGAAAACCTGGAGGTAGGATTTAATGATATAGAACCTGTACCCCTGGATTTTGTTGTTTTTGGCAAGAATGAAGTTAGAAATATTGTGGCGAATGTGCGTGCTGATCTGTGGCTCTTTCCTTTTTTGAATGTGTACCTGATAGGGGCTAAATCTTACAGCGAAACTACCACCAGGATTGTAGAACCTGTAACCCTGGAAACGAATACAACAGCAGAAGGGCTGACCTACGGATTTGGATTGGTAGGGGCATTTGGAATTGGCCCGGGCTGGCTTTCGGTAGATTGGAATAATACCTGGACCGAGACCAATCTTACCAATGAACCGGTTCATGCCACAGTAATGGGCCTTCGGTTTGGCGGATTAAAACGGTTAAAAAAATCAGGTAGAATGATATCTCCCTGGATTGGAACACAATTTCAGCAGTTTGAAAGTAAAACAGACGGCACAATACGGTTTGACGAAGTTTTCCCTGAAACTCCTGATCCGGGATTTACTGATGAGGTCAGGGGTACAGAATGGTATGGGAACCTGCCCCCACCACAAAAGGGTGTAGTTGATGATATCCTTGATGCAATCGATGACAAAACCAGCGGTATAGGAACTGCAGGACATACTATATCCTATCGAATGGACAAAAGCACCACCAAACCCTGGAATATGGTGGTTGGTTTGAATTATCAACATGATTATCATTGGAACTTTAGAGGGGAGTTTGGTTTCCTTGGTACAAGAAACAGCTTAATGGTAAGCGCTTCCTATCGCTTTGGGTTCAAGATAAGATAGTAGTTTCAGGCACAACCAAATAATCAAGATCATAGTTTTCACTTAAAGTGTCTGAGAACAGATGCCTCCTTTTTGTGTAATAATTTGGAGACATTTATTGAAAAATTTCCATATTTTCTATACCAAAGATTCGATGAGAGAGATCGCGTTTAGCTTGGGCTTTCTTGATGATTCGCATTTCAACAAGTTCTTTTATAAATTGAACGGAATGTCTCCACAGAAGTACAGGGATAAGCAATCCTTTTAGTCCATTCACTTCCTAATTAACACCCCATCAATACGGTTCAAAACAATTTATAAATGAAAATATTCGTGATATAAGATGTATCTTATTCAGGGACATACCACACGTCCCGGTATTACTCCTTTTGGGCCTCCTCCTTCATCGCCTGCCATTTCTCGTACTGGCCGGATGTCAACACGCTTTTAACACCGTTATCGGTATCTTTCTGGATTTTCTTTATTTTATTTCCAATGCTTACTTTCTTAGGCACTGACAATCGGGTCCCGGCGTTCTCAAATACAACTTTTATAATTTCATGCATTCCTTTCCCCATTATGGGTATTAATTTTTCTACCTGGCCATCGGATAACTCCAATGGATCCTGTAAATCCATCAGTCTGATTTCAGCTATGTCATTAAACATCCCACTGATCACACCATCAATTATGGCAACATACCCATTCATCTGTTCCTTGGAGAGGACTTTACCAAGTTTTCCCCGGTATTCATCCCTGATTTTAGTAATTTCTCCAATCATTGCTCCTGCATCGGGTTCTTCCTGGCCCTCATATTTTGCCAGTGTTCGATCAAGTTCGCCCTGGTAAACAGTCATAAGTTCCTTCATTTCTCCTGTCTGGCCTTCTGAAAGTTCTAGTTTCTCAGAAATTGTTGCTGCGATTTCATCTATTTCCTGTGCAGACGAAACCAGGGAGAAACAAGACGAGATGGTTAATACGAATACAATGGATCTAAATATATTATTCATGGTCATTATAAATTTAGTAAATATCAAATTAATGTAAAAATTCAACACAAGTCCCGGGTATTTTATTAGCTACTTGCTGGCCTCTTCTCTCATTGCCATCCACTTATCATATTGCCCGGTAGTCATCACGGTTTTGACCTCCTTTTCCATATCTTTCTGAACTTTTTTGACTTTTTTACCAATGCTTATTTTTTTGGGTAATGTCAATCGGGTTCCTGCGTTTTCAAATATTATTTTTATCATACCGTGCAATCCTTTACCCATAATGGGTATTAATTTTTCTACCTGGCCATCGGATAACTCCAATGGATCCTGCAAATCCATAAGTCTGATTTCAGCAATGTCATTGAACATCTCAATAAGTACACCATCAATTATACCGGTGTATCCATTCATCTGGTCCTTGGTGAGAACTTTGGATAGTTTCGCCCGGTATTCATCCCTGATATCGCGAATTTCTCCAATCATTGCACCCGGATCTGGTTCTTCCTGGCCTTCATATTTTGCGAGCGTGCGGTCGAGTTCGCCCCGGTAAATGGTCATCAACTCTTTCATTTCTCCTGCCTGCTCATCTGAAAGTTCAAGTTCGCTGGAAATAGTAGCTGCTATTTCATCAACTTCCTGTGCATAGGAAACAAGACTGAAACAGATCGAGAATGTTACAACGAATACAAGGAATTGAAATACTTTTTTCATGGTTATCTGGATTATTGAGCTACCAAAATAAATAAATAAATCCATTTATCTGAGACAGGTAATAAGTATTTAGTCAAAAAAAAAAATACTCGTGAAGAAGCATAGAAAAGTAGAGCCAATTGACGGTTAGGGTTGCCGTGGAGAGGATTGTTGCTGATTGTTGCAAGGCCCAATTTAATTGAAAGGGAAGGGGGTAAAGATTTTTGTAAGATTGTACTCTATATACTTCCTTTTTTAATACATTTAAACCTTTAATGCTGCTAATTTGTAAAATAGAACTCTAAAACCCAGTTACATATGAAAACAATACTTCCTTCCATCCTTTTCTTATTCGCAACAACATTATTTGCACAAAAAGTTACTACGGACTACGACAAAACGATTGATTTTAGCCAATACAAGACCTACCAGTTCCTGGGATGGCAAAATGATAGCGATTTGATCATGAATGACCTTGACAAGAAACGCCTACGTGATGCATTTATTGCCGAGCTGGATGCCCGGAAAATGGTCCAATCTGAAACCGGCGACATGGCTATTTCACTATTTATTGTTGTTAATCAGAAAACCAGTACCTCAGCCTATACAAACTACTATGGTGGATCAAGTTATCGTTACGGAAGGGGAGGTGGCTACTGGGGAGGCGGGCACGCTTCTACAACATATACAGAAAGCGATTATCTGCAGGGCACACTGGTGATGGATGTATTCGATGCCGAATCAAAACTACAGATCTGGCAGGGGGTGGCTAAGGGTACCATCCAGGAGAAACCGGAAAAACGTGAGAAGTCAATCCCAAAGACTGTGGGTAAACTGATGAAGAAATTCCCAATCCCGAAGGCGAAATAAGTTTTATCTGCTATAAAATAGTGCATTGTTCACTAAAAAAAACAGAAACTTTTGGCCGTATGGGATTGATGCGAACCGGAAGACTTTGGAAACTTTGTTCAGGTATTCTTATGAACAGGGACTAAGCAAAAAACAACTTACAATCAAGGAATTGTTTCATCCGTCATCACTGGATTTTCTGGATGTTTAAGATACTGACCTCCGACAATTGCTACATATATTGTGAGTAAAACGGCAGTTGGTGTAACTTTAATGGAAATATTTAAATAAAAGATTTTAATCCGTTCAATTCATGGTTTCAAACCTACCTCTAAAAATTATTTACGGCTTTCTAATCCTGACATATTCTACAGGATTTGCCCAGGAGAATGAGAATTCTCATGAAGGAGAACCTGATAGTCATGACTTTAAACATAATAGAGTGGCTGTTATCCTTGGTCATGGGCATGTTTTTGGGGCGGTAAAAACTGATGGTGCAAATCTAATAACCATTCCTACCTGGGGAATTGATTATCAATATTGGATAAATCAAAAATTTGGAGTTGGGCTAAAAGGTGATATTGAGATAATGGAATACGTTGTTGAAACGGAAGAAGAAATACAATTAACAAGAACCAATCCCTTTATAATCTCAACTGTATTTCTATATAATCCTTTTACCAGGGGCTATTTCCTCATGGGTCCCGGAATAGAATTTGAAGAGAATCACAATTTTTTTATTATTCGTTTTGGTGCGGGCTACGAATTTGAAATACCAGGGCACTGGGACTTTTCCCCTGAAATACTTTTTGATTTGAAAGAGGGTCACATAGGCTCATTCACATGGGGAATAGGTGTTGGCAAAAGGTTTTGAGGAAAGAAAACAAAGATTAATCGCCCGGGTGTAATATTAGCAAAGAGGAAATGAATAGTAAAAATGAAAGTTATAGTATTCACACAAAATAAGAGACATAGTATTTTTTTATTCCTCCTGTTGTTATGTGTTCCCTTGTTTAATCTGCAGGTAAAAGCACAAGAGAAAAAGGGCGGTTTTAAAACTCAATTTGTAGATAGCTTGGATAAATCCCTGGATATCAGTGTATGGTTGTCTCAGGTTTATGGATTTTTGCCGGTTGTTAGTATTATAACTGAACCAGCAACTGGTTATGGGGTGGCTGGAGGATTAGTATTCATTCAAAAAAAGAAAAGTCCTGGTTTTAACGGTAAGCCAATTCCTCCGGATATTTCAGTCCTGGGAGGAGCATATACACAAAATGGCACCTGGGCAGGCATATTGGCTCATAAAGGGTATTGGAAGAAAGATCAAATTCGATTTACAGGTGCTGTTGGTTATTTATCACCAATCCTTGCAATATATAGAGAAGGGCTAATGGGTGAAACACAAAAACTTGGATTTAATTTGGATGGGCCAATTTTCTTTACAGCCATTAGTCACCGGATAAAAAACAGTAATTCATTTCTTGGTGGACAGTATTTATACATGGATAATACCATCAAACTTGATGCACCTATCGAGGAATTCCCAATTGAACCACGCGACCTGGAATCAACTTTAAGTGGTCTGGGTATTCTCTATACGTATGATTCAAGGGATAATACGTTCACACCAAACAGCGGGATATACTCAAATGTATCTACATTTATTTATGATGAATTTTTGGGAAGTACAGAAGAATACCTCAGGATTGATTCCTACATAGTAGGATTTATAGCGGTATCGAAAAAATTGAATATTGGGGGAAGATTTGATTATCGGGCTGCATTTAATAATCCCCCATTTTATGCATTGCCATTTGTTACATTAAGAGGCGTTCCCGCTTTTCGATACCAGGGGAAACAACTGATTGTACTTGAAACTGAAGAAAGATGGGACTTTGGTAACAGGTGGAGTTTGACGGCCTTTGCAGGTGTTGGTAAAGGTTTTGAAGATCTCAAAGATTTTAGCCAACGGGATTGGGCGTATAGCCTTGGTGGAGGATTTCGTTATTTTCTGGCAAAATCATTTAAGTTATATTCAGGTATAGATATTGCTCGAGGGCCAGAAGATTGGGCTTTCTATATACAATTTGGTCATTATTGGAACAATTTATAACAAGTAAGAAACAAACATTAGCATAGCTGTAGTATGGTACCCTGAATAGACAAATATTAATTAATCTCTATGAAATTAAAAATCTACAGTCATACCAAAAAATAGGGCTAACTCATTGAATTTTGCTTTTGCATTGTCTGTTCTCACACCTTCCAACGCCTGATTAGTTATGGGATTAAATTCAACAGGGTCTGAGTAATTAACCAGTTGGTTCATATTTGTATTTCTCCCAAGAGTGTATTGTAACCCGGTAACTATACTAAACCCTTTTTCAAAATTAACTACCGGTCCTACAGTAATATGATATTTATCAAGATGGATTTGATTCACTTTGAATTTATCACCAATAAATCTGATATTATCTTCGTTACCGACTGTAAAATCAGTTCTGAACCCTCCTAAAACGGAAAATTTTTCAGAAAAATATTGTTTGAAACCAACAGCAATATTGGTGACAGATCCTGCATCAAAATAATAAGAAAGGTAATCGCCGTTATCAATAATTCCTTCCAGGTTATCAGGAATATCATCCAGTATTACAGATGATTGAGCGACAGCATATGAATCTATTTTATGAAAGTATTCAATGGTCAGGGAAAATGAATTATTCCTGTTTTTCGTGAAGTACTGCATTCCCGCTGCAATTGAAAAAGGATTTTTTACTCTTGGTTTTACTTTTTCTTCGACTTCTATAATTGTTTCATTAGGTGTAAATGAACCGGAATTGTTATCAAATATATTGCTTCGATTAAAGGTCTTTCGGATATCAGCCCCTCCAATAAATGGGATATCCGGGAAGGTGATGTTTAATCCAAGGCTAAACTGATTGTTTGTAGATTTGTATTGGGCTCCGGCTTTAAAAATAAAGCTGAGATACCAGTACTTAAATTCCTCTTCAAAGCTGGACAGGGCAATATATTTTGGTTCTAAAGTATTATCAATAATAACAGAATCACCCGATTGGTATGCCTGGGCAATTTTTCTGTACTGGTATTTTAATAATTTAACAGACAGAAAGGAACTTGCTCCAATATAAAAATTATCTGATACCTTATAGGAAGCACCAAAACCAGCCCATGTATCATCATATTTCCTCGAATATTTCAAATATCCGGAATATGTTTCTACCCCCTGGGTTCTCTTAATGATGTCAATACTATCAAAATGCTGGATAGTATAACTTATCTCTTCAGATACCGGCGACAAAATTGCCACTTCAAGGCCTACTCTTTCATTTTTATTGGGCAGTACATAGGATATGAACCTTGGTTGAACTTTAAAAATAATTTTATCAACATCAATTCCATCACCTGCTATATTGTCAACTTTTAGAATTTGAAGGGATACTATATTGGCACTCAGGGAAAACGATTGTACATTCTCATGATCAATAAGTGATGGATTGTAAAATACTGCACTGGGGCCTGCACTGCCCCCCACAACCGCTCCGGCAAGCAGCGTACTAGGCGTATTAAAATTCCATGACCAGTAGTTATCACTTTGAGCAAATAAACCATTTGTTATTAAAAAAAACACAACAAATGGTGATCCCTTTAACAACCAATTACATACAATATCCTTTAACATTTTTATAGTTTTCCATATTTATAAATACCCTCATTCTTCGTAGTTTAGAAGTGTTTTTTTGTAAAAGAGTTTATCGCATGCAATTTAACTAAATGGGCAAAAATGTTTAATAAATTTTAAAAAGTAGCCATAAAACCAATCAAAGGTCCAAACAGATTGGCATCCATTTTAAAATAGTCCGTTGATCCTGTTGTGCCATCTTCATAATCTACACCTAATGTCCGGTATTGTAATAATACAGTCCATGCTTCCGCAAACCGGTATCCTGCACCTACCTGCACATTCCATGTAAATTCAGATCCAGCGCCAAATCCTCCAATATCCACTCTTGCATTTATGGGCCATTTTTCATGGGGAAGAAATACAGCTTTTGCTCCAATGATCGGATCAACCCAGGATTTATTGCCTTCAACTATTCGAGCTTCCTCAGAAATTATTCGTTCGGCTTCCATTCTGGTTTTCAACCACCAGGTACGTACACCTGCATGTAGATCGGCTGACCATTTTTCAGTATGCATCACATTATAAATTAGTGATGTTTCAAGAAAGGTGATTTTAGGTTCAACTTTAACTGCCCGCCCTAAGACAGGTGTCACACCGTCCATTTGCATACTGAGAGTAAGCAAGTCCATGGCGACACCAAATTCTTTATACCTGGCCTCCCCATAGATCATAAAGCCCATATTAAGGTTATTGAATATATCTGAAAACCCGGCATCTATTTCCGCTTCGATGTCTGCTACCCCCATCGTTCCATTCAACGCCCCAAACCACAAGTAAGGAGCAACAATAAAATTCCAGTCTTTATCTTCTCCAGTTCCCGGCATTGGACTTTGTGCTGATGAAAATTGAAAAGAAAATAGAAGCAGAAAAGAAATTAGGAATCGCTTGAATTGAATATGTAACCTTTCAAGTTTATATCTACAATTATTTAATGTTTTCATTTTGAAATTGCAAAATCGTTAACTATTTAGAGTCCGTCCATAAACTCGGTGTCTGGTTCAAAAAGTTCGAAATCAAGGCTTGTGTAGTCTAAAAAAACGGAGTTTACTGGTGTAATCGAGTATTTTTTAGACAAGCGTAACGCAGATAGCGGACTTTATGGACAGACACTATTTAAATATCAGTAATTTTAATATACTTAATCGCAATAATAATATTTATTAATTGTTATTATGCAACCATAAATATTATAAAAATTCCAATTAGATAATTTTTAAAATTTCGGTATCAGGAACAACATTATTAACAAGCTTTCTGGGTGGATATGTCTGGCATGTTATGGATACGTTAGCAAAAGGAGTTGGAACTCTTTTCAATACACTATAATGTCCGGTATTCCACTGATTTTTTTCGGATTTATTTTCTGTCAGTAAAATATTAATTTGGATTAGCTTAATTTTGTGAAATTTTATTCGGTACCTTGATATTCATGTTATTATTTCCATTTTATGTGAGTAATAATAAGTACACTGAATTTCTGATCATCTAAATATCAATAATTTGAAAACTACCAAAGAGTCCCCCTTTTACATGCCTGCTGAAGAGCTGAGATATGAAAAAATCCCTACAGAAATCTATGAAAATTCCGCCGAAGCCTCAAAAGCAATCACCAGGGAAATTGCAGACCTGATCATTGAAAGACAAAAAGAAAATAAAAATGTAGTACTTGGTCTGGCAACGGGGTCTTCCCCAATCACCATGTACAATGAATTGGTCCGGTTGCACCAGGAAGAAGGGCTGAGTTTTAAGAATGTAATCACCTTTAACCTGGATGAATATTTTCCTATGCAACCGGAGGCACTACAGAGCTATGTCCGGTTTATGCATGGCTACCTTTTTGACAATATTGATATACTTCCCGAAAATATACATATTCCGGACGGAACGATACCGGCGGAGGAGATCCATGAGTTTTCAAGAAATTATGAGATGCAGATCATTGAAGCCGGTGGGTTGGATATTCAAATTCTGGGTATTGGTCGTACCGGCCACATCGGGTTTAACGAACCCGGTTCAAATATGAATTCACGTACACGCGCCATAACCCTGGACACAATAACACGAATTGATGCAGCTGCTGATTTTCACCGGGTTGAATTCGTTCCCCGCAAAGCAATTACGATGGGTGTAGGAACGATTATGAATGCCAAAAAGATCGTTTTAGTGGCATGGGGGGAAGGTAAATCCCAGATCATTAAAGAAACGATTGAGGGCGAACAATCAGACCAGGTTCCTGCAACATTCCTGCAAAACCATCCCAATGTAAAAATTATACTTGATGAAGCAGCGAGTGCACAGTTAACAAGGATTAAGAATCCCTGGCTGGTTGGGCCATGCGATTGGGACCTGAAGCTTACCAGAAAAGCAGTTACCTGGTTATGTGCAAAGGTTAATAAATCTATCCTTAAGCTTACAGACCGTGATTACAACGACAACGGAATGAGCGATCTTGTAACGGAATTTGGGCCTGCATATAAAATTAATATTGATATTTTCAATAAACTTCAGCATACTATCACCGGATGGCCGGGTGGGAAGCCCGATGCCGATGACGAGTTTCGTCCTGAGCGGGCTTTACCCGCAAAAAAACGGGTACTTATTTTCAGCCCGCATCCCGATGATGATGTCATTTCCATGGGTGGCACATTCATCAGGCTGGTGGATCACGGACATGATGTAAACGTTGCCTACCAAACATCGGGTAACATTGCGGTATTTGATGAAGATGTGGTTCGCTATGCCGACTTCTTTACAGAATTGAATGAGGCTTACGGAATCAACAATGAGGAGACCAAGGCGTTTTATGAAAAAGTAAAGTATTCTGTTCAGAATAAAAAACCCGGAGATGTAGATATTTCTGAAGTAAGAAAGATTAAGGGCCTTATCCGAAAGGCCGAGTCACGGGATGCATGTAGAAATGTGGGGATCTCAGATAAGAAATGTTACTTCCTTGATATGCCTTTTTACGAAACGGGACTCGTAAAAAAGAGCCCGTTATCTGATAAAGATATTCAATTGATTGTAGATATTTTAAGAGAAATTAAACCTCACCAGGTATATGCCGCAGGTGACCTTTCAGATCCCCATGGTACACACAGGGTATGTCTTGAGGCGATAAGAATGGCAGTTGATGTTGTGAAGAATGATGATTGGTTCAAGGATTGCTGGTTGTGGCTGTATAGAGGTGCCTGGCAGGAGTGGGATGTCAACGAAATTGAAATGGCTGTACCAATAAGCCCTGATGAGCTGAAAAGGAAACGAAACGCCATTTTCAAGCATCAGTCTCAAAAGGATTCTGCTGTCTTTCCGGGAAGTGATTCGAGGGAATTCTGGCAGCGGGCTGAAGATCGGAATCGGGCTACTGCTGTAGAATACGATAAACTGGGCCTTGCTGAATACGAGGCGATGGAAGCCTTTGTCCGATGGGAATTTGAGTAATTAAATTTCAGCCATTTTTATTTGTCACGTAAGGTTTCCACTGAGTTATTTGTAGCTGCCCTCAAGGACTTATAACTGTAAGTTAGTCCTATTACAAGTGTACCGGCAAGGGCAATAATGTAAACACCAACTCCTATCGGGGTTACATAAGCAAAGCCGTTTAACCATTGACTTGAGAGATAATAAGCCAGTGGAATTGCAAATACAAATCCTATAAAAATGAAAAGTGTAAAGTTTCCTGCAAGGTGTGAATAAAAAGTGTCCTCAAATTGGAAACGACAAATACTATTTTTTCTAATTTAAAGGAATCATCAATTCTGTTGGTCCTTTCACATAAGGTGCAATTTCGTAGCGGTTATAAAATAGTATGATACTATCTCCTGTAATGCCGAAATTTGCCGGAAGACGAAACTCATTTCCCGGGAATTGATGTCCTTTAACATTGATGTCATCTCTATCAGGAATATCATTTTGCAGCCGGAAAATTTGTTCTGCCCGGTCTTTAAGGAAAATGGAAGAAATTTTCAGGTCATTGTATTTCAGAATCTTCCCCGTTCTGGTGTTTATATTATAGTACCTTCGATTTGTGTTGGGGTGGGCCCCGCCGAAGTAGGTCATGTATTCAATGGCAAATACTTCGAGAGTGTCATTCGAATAAACCGGAATAGTATTAACTGAAACGATCCATCCGGTTCGGTAGTCGTTGAAATCGCTTTTGAGCCTGTCAAAACTTAACTGTAACTGGTCTACACCGTCCTCAATTGAAGGTGGTGAACTCGATTCTACATCGCCCATCCGATAGCTATCGGATCCGATCGCATCAAGTATTCCATTTGATATATAATGGTTTATCCGATGTGCCAGGGAATCATTTCTGATAAACACTGGGTATGAAATATTAACTAAGAGACAAGCTTGTTTCTCATTGTTACAGTTGGGTTCTTCGTACTTAATTATATTGATCGAGTAAGAAAGTACGTTTTCGGAAATGGTGGAGCAACTCCAAATGAATACAACAGAAAAGAGTAATAGAAAAATAATGATTCTATTCAGCATCATTATTAGATGGAGGATTATCTTGCCACGTTCTTCCTTCAACCATATCCTTCAAGTGCCTTAGGTCCCCTTTCAGGTTCTGGCTTACCATTATGGTGGATAACCGGTCGAGGAACATCAGGAATCCTTTGGACGATCCCTTGAGTGTTATTTGAGCCATCGATTTATTCTCTTCGTAACCACTGATCTCGTAGATTATGTTCATGGGAAATGGACTTTTTGTAGTTTCGAATTCCACGAATTGGTCAGGAATAATTTTTATCACTTTGAGGATGTAATCAACTTTTTTCCCTGCAAAACCTGAGATTCGATGGACTGTGCTCCCTTGTTTCAAAGGTAAACCATTAATTTCCCTGACTTCGTGGATTCCACCCATCCAACGGATATCATTGTTGGGATCAAACATAATTTTTGCAACTTCCGCCGGTGTTGCATCTATCTCAATTTTTTCGATTACACTAATAGCCATTTGTATGGAAAGTTAATTACTTTATGGTTGTGACCAAATCATGTTGGAGGTTTTTAATGCCTGCTATTGAGTACATTATCAAAAAAATATGGGAATGGTATATCTCAAAAACAGATGAATATCATTTTTTTTGATGATGGGCGTTCCCTTTTATTTGGCTGTACAATTCTAACTTTAAAAAATTATTTTAGATGTATTTATAGCTAAATAAACCCATTAACAAGATGAAACGAATTTATAGGTTTGGCAATGGCCAGGCAGAAGGAAACAGTGAAATGAAAGACCTACTTGGAGGCAAAGGTGCCAACCTTGGGGAAATGGACCGAATAGGTATCCCCGTACCTCCCGGATTTACAATTACTACAGATGTTTGTAAAGAATATCAGGAAAAAGGAGAAGATAAAGTGCGTGAATTAATGCACGATGAAGCACTGGAAGGATTGCGATTTGTACAAAAAATCATGGGTAAGGATTTTGGTAGTGCTGAGAATCCATTATTGCTTTCTGTCAGGTCGGGTGCTAAGTTTTCAATGCCGGGCATGATGGATACAGTTTTGGACATTGGGTTAAACGATCAATCCGTAGAAGGATTGACAAAACATAGCGGCAAACCAAAATTTGCATGGGATGCTTATCGTCGTCTTATACAAATGTATGGAGGTGTTGTTCTAAAAATTCAAGATGAAGAAGGGGAAAGCCCTTTTGAGAAAGCACTGGCTGATTTTCGAAAAGAGAAAAATATAAAATATGACAAAGATTTCCATGTGGAAGACTTAATGGAGCTTGTTTCGAAATTCAAAGATATCACTTTAAAGTATTCCGGAACGGAATTTCCACAGGATCCAAAAGACCAGGTTTGGGGTGCAATCATGGCAGTATTTGCAAGCTGGAATACTCCCAGGGCCATTCATTACAGGGAATTAAACAGGATTAGTAACGATCTGGGAACTGCTGTGAACGTACAGGCAATGGTGTTTGGTAACATGGGCGATCATTCTGTATCGGGTGTGGCATTTACAAGGAATGCAGCTACGGGTGAAAACGTATTTAATGGTGAATACCTTGTGGATGCCCAAGGCGAAGATGTGGTTGCAGGTATTCGGACCCCTCTTCAGATAACTGAATCCGCATCAAAAGACTCCGCTGAGTTTGCCGGGATATCAGAAGAAAAAAGAGTTGCAGAATTCTTATCGCTGGAAGAATATATGCCAGAGCAATTTGCTGAACTTAACGTCCTGCAGCAAAAGTTGGAAAATCATTTCATCGATATGCAGGATCTTGAATTTACCATTCAGGAGAATAAATTATGGCTGCTTCAGACCCGAACAGGCAAAAGGACAGGGGGGGCTATGGTACGAATAGCCCTTGAAATGAAACATGAAGGTATGATCGATGAAACAACTGCCATAATGCGCGTAGAACCTAACAAACTGGATGAAATACTACATCCGGTATTTGACCCCGAAGCATTAAGGGTTATGAAGCCCGTTTCAGTCGGCCTGCCTGCATCACCCGGTGCATCATCCGGACGTATTGTGTTTAGTGCCGATGATGTTGCAAAATATAAGGATGAAGGTGATGAGGTTATCCTGGTAAGGATTGAGACTTCAGCTGATGATTTAAAAGGGATGAACCTTTCTGATGGTATCCTTACTGCCCGTGGAGGTATGACTTCGCACGCTGCAGTAGTTGCCAGGGGTATGGGTAAATGCTGTATTAGTGGCGCCGGTGATTTGGATATTGACTACAGGAAGAAAACAATGGCTGTAAATGAAAAAACGTATTCTGAAGGAGACTGGATTTCATTGGACGGATCAACAGGAAAGGTATATGAGGGGAAAGTACCTACGGTACAGCCTGAAACAGGGTCATATTTTGCAGAATTGATGGAGATGTCAGATGCCCATGCCCGTATGAAGGTACGGACAAATGCAGATACTCCCGAATCTGCAGCGACAGCCATAGAATTTGGCGCGAAAGGAATTGGTTTATGCCGGACTGAACACATGTTCTTTGAAGGTGACCGGATTTTAAAAATGAGAAAAATGATCCTGGCCAATACAGTTGAAGGCCGCGAAGAAGCACTTGAAGACTTACTCCCTATGCAACGAGGAGATTTTGAGGGCATCTTTGAGGCGATGGACGGCTATCCCGTTACCATCAGGTTGCTGGATCCTCCTTTGCATGAATTTATTCCGCTTGAGGAAAAGGAACAACAGGAAATGGCAAGTGAGATGGGCATAACCCTGGAAGCTGTGAAGCAGAAGGCAGAAAATCTGAAAGAAGTGAACCCTATGCTGGGCCATCGGGGCTGCAGGTTGGGGACCACATATCCGGAGATTACAAGAATGCAGGCGCGTGCAATTATTGAAGCTGCCCTCAATGTGAAAAAACGTGGTATTGATGTTCAGCCAGAAATTATGATACCTCTCACAGGTACCATTGGAGAAATGAAAGGGCAGAAGGAGCTTGTGATTGAGGCTGCAAAAAATGTATTTGGTGAGCGAAATGAGCAAGTGGATTTTCTGGTTGGTACGATGATTGAAGTACCACGTGCCGCACTGATAGCAGATAAAATTGCGGCTGAATCAGACTTCTTTAGTTTTGGCACCAATGACCTTACACAGATGACTTTTGGTTATTCGAGGGATGATGCAGGAAAGTTCTTACCCGAGTACGTGGAAAAAGGAATCCTCCCTGATGATCCGTTCCAGGCCCTTGACCAGGAAGGCGTTGGCTTGCTTGTTGATATGGCAAACAAATTAGGAAGGAAGGCTAACAGCGATCTTCATGTAGGTATTTGTGGAGAACATGGTGGAGAACCTTCATCTGTTGAATTCTGTCATCGTACAGGACTTGATTATGTGAGTTGCTCACCATTCAGGGTACCTATTGCACGTCTGGCTGCTGCCCAGGCTGTGCTTCGTGATCAAAGTATGGCGTTTGTTGATAAATAAACGTAAGAGATAAATTCGTTGGGTAATGGGGGTTTGAAATATGCACTTTAGCATGGCTTAACCCCCTATACTTTTTCGAAGAAAATCAGTGCCTGAATCAAAGAAGCTTATTAGATTGCCTCGTTGTCTCCCGGGAGTAAGTGCTTTCAGGTCACTTAGCGTGAGCGTAGCACCTTTCCATTCACCCGTATGCCATATACCTGTCTCAAAACCGGGTGCATGGGTATAATCAATTTCATGGTTAGCATACCATCCATAGATATAAAAATAAAAGTCATTTTCGACTGAATCAGGAATTGCCAATCCCACACCGATAGCTTTGTTGCCATCACCAAAAGGATAGTAACTTCCAAGATCGAAATGATGTGGCCAAACCCTGATCGAAGCACCGGGCTGTACTTTCCTGGTGATGTAATTTATTATGCTGTTTGCATTACTGAACAGGGCAGACCAGTCGTTTCGGGTTGTTAATGTAATTTCTCCAAAGGACTCTCCAGAATCAACAGGATGTGATGGAATTTCATAATGGTCGATATAATGAAGTTTTGAACCATAAGCACCAGCTTCAGTTACCGCGGATTTTAACCATTCCATGATCTCATCTTTCTTTAAACCGGTAAGTGGGAGTTTTGATATGATCTGCTTATTTTCAGCTTGTATTTGCAACTCAAAGTTGCCAATGTTGAGATTTACCCGGAAGGGATTATCACCGGTAACCCAGTGGCTGGTCAGGGAGTTCCAATCCTCTTCCCATCCCAGGTTTGCATTGGAATCATCGTCTTCCTGTGGTACCAGGTTTTTACCTGCTATGGCCACAAATTGTGCTGCATGGTGTAAATAATTGATTGCTTCTTTTAATTGCTCTTTGGTAGATTGTAATCCTGATAGATCATGCCATTTTTGACTATTCATACAAGTAGTATTTAATATTATTTCAAGTTAACAATGAATCTAAAATATTGGTGCGCAAAAGATTAAAATAGTGATTTTTTACTAGGCATTTTTGAAAAGCGAGAATTCCATATTATACCTTCGGTATACAGGTCCAACATTCCACCCTTCGGCTCCGCTCAGGGTTAAGACCCTCCAAGAATCCATTTTTCTAATATTCCATTAATTCAATATTCCATCATTCCAATAAAACTATATTTGCAGATGAAATGAAAGTAGTATTAAAATAATGTGAGATGGAAAAGCAAATGAGTACTGTAATGGTTACCGGGGGTACCGGTTATATTGGTTCGTGGGTTGTGAAATACCTTTTGGAAGACGGAGTGAATGTAAATGTAACTGTAAGGGACAAAAGCAAAAACGAAAAGTATGATCATCTGTTGGAGATTTCACAAGCTTCGAATGGTGACTTAAAAATATTTGAGGCGGACCTTCTTAAACAGGGATCATATCTGCCGGCCATGGAAGGATGTGATACAGTATTTCATATTGCATCACCTTTTTTGATAAGTAATATTAAAAATCCGCAAACACAATTGATTGAGCCGGCATTGAATGGTACGCGAAATGTATTGCAGTCTGTAAATGAAATGGCTTCTGTAACTAAGGTTGTACTTACTTCAAGCGTAGTGGCCGTTTTTGGTGATAATATTGAAATGGTCCAGACACCCAATGGCATGTTTACCGAAGATGACTGGAATCAAACCAGCAGCCCAAAACACAAACCTTATTCTTATTCGAAAGTGATTGCTGAGAAAGAAGCCTGGGCGATTAACAAAGCGCAGGACAGATGGGATCTCGCTGTGATAAACCCGGGTTTCGTAATGGGGCCTTCATTGACTTCCACATCGGATTCAGGTAGTCTTGATTTTATGACCGGTATGTTGTCTGGAAAGTACAAGTCGGGTGTACCCAGCCTGGAATTTGGGGTTGTGGATGTACGGGACATAGCAAGGGCTCACATACTTGCCGCAAATTTGCCCGCTAAAGGCAGACATATCATTGTCAATGAGAGCATGACAATGATCGAAATATCAAAAATGCTTCAAAAGTTGTATGGAAGTACTTATAAACTTCCAAACATGGAACTTCCCAAGTTTATGCTTTATCTGGTCGGCTGGACGCAGGGGATGGGATGGAAAACAGTTAAAAATAATTTTGGTTTGCCTCTTAAATTCGATAATTCAAAGAGTAAAAATGAATTGAAACTGGAGTACA
>CAZONK010000031.1:0-20782 GCA_964581095.1 uncultured Roseivirgaceae bacterium | reverse complement strand
GGCTAAGGATAGTAACCCTCGATTTGTCAGATGCTTCTACTTGTCCGATCACTTTGGCTTCAATATCATAGGCATTCGCAATTTCAATAATATCATCAGCCATATCTTCTGATATATATATTTCCATTCTGTGTCCCATATTGAATACTTCATACATCTCCCGCCAATTAGTTCCACTTTCTTGCTGAATAGTACGAAACAGAGGCGGTACATCAAATAAATTATTTTTAATTACATTAACTCCATCAATGAAATGCAGCACTTTGGTTTGTGCTCCGCCCGTACAATGGATCATACCTTTAATTTCATCCTTGTCTGATCCCAGGGATTTAAATAATTCCGAGATAACCGGAGCATAAGTACGCGTAGGCGACAATACCATTTTCCCTGCATTAACAGGGCTCCCTTCAACGGGGTCTGTTACCAACAATGAACCCGAGTAAACCAATTCTTCAGGTACTTGTGAATCATAGGATTCAGGATATTTTTCAGCGTAGATTTTACTGAAGATATCATGTCGCGCTGATGTAAGGCCATTACTTCCCATGCCTCCATTATATTCTGATTCGTAAGAAGCTTTTCCAAATGAAGCCAATCCAATAATCACATTTCCCGGTATGATTTTGTTTTCAATAATTTCCTTACGATGTATCCTCGCTGTAACGGTGCTATCAACAACAATTGTTTTAACCAGATCGCCAAGGTCTGCAGTTTCTCCACCCGTGCTTACAACGTTTACACCGTTGTTCCTCAACATTTCTAATACCTCTTCTGTACCATCAATTATGGTGGAAAGTATTTCCCCGGGAATCCGGTTTTTATTCCGGCCGATAGTAGAGGAAATCAGAATATTGTCAGTAGCACCAACGCAAAGCAAGTCGTCAATATTCATAATGATTGCATCCTGGGCAATACCTTTCCAAACATTTAGATCACCGGTTTCTTTCCAATAGATATAAGCGAGTGAGGATTTGGTACCGGCACCGTCGGCATGCATTATATTGCAATAGTCAGGATCACCCCCCAGGTAGTCATCTACAATTTTGCAAAAGGCCATTGGGTACTTGCCTTTGGGAATATTTTTTATAGCGTTGTGGACATCTTCTTTTGAGGCAGATACGCCTCTTTTCAGGTATCTTTCGTTCATCAATGCCGGGACTAATTATGATTTTGCAAAGGTACAATGCCGCCTTTACATAGACCAGTTATGGGAATGGTAAATCGTTTTTCTGGTCTATGTAAAATTAGTTCCCGTTTTTGTCGAGGTTACCTTTTTTGTCTTTGAAAAATTTATCCTCATCAAATTCAGTATCAGGTGAATCGATATTCTGAAGCTTCGTTTTATCCCTTCGAATAACCTTGAATTCAGATCTCCTGTTTCTGGCCCTCCCGTCCGGATTATCAGTTCCGTCCGGATTTGAATTACGCGCAATGGGGCGTGATTCGCCATATCCCCTGGCAACCATCCGATCCCTGGAAATGCCTGAATTCATAATATAATTCACTGCTGATTCTGCCCTACGTTGCGATAGACGTTGGTTATATGACTCGGTATCTACACTATCCGTATGTGAGCTAAGTTCAATAACGATATCAGGATTATCATACATTATATCAACCATTTTGTCCAGTTCAATGGCGGCTTCCGGTGTGATATCCCATTTGGCAAAATCATAATAGATATTTTCCAGTACAATTGCTTTATCAATTACAATTTGACCCAGAACAAGTAGGGTATCAAATGTAACGTTGGTAATGAGTTCTGTTAACTCTTCCTGTGGAATTGACCGGCCAACAGTTGTGAAATCAAGACGCGTTACAAAGTAATTTTCTGAATCTCCTCCTTGTTTTTCTCCAATTAATACATATCGCTCCTGTTCATAAACGCGGAAATTGAATTTTCCGTCCCTGTCTGTAATCACTTCATCAATCAATTCGCTGTTATAATCAAGCATCTGAACACGCACATTCGCCAAAATTACTTCGCGGTCCTGTTCATCGGTTGTTTTGGTGGTACCGGCGAGGTAGTAATTAACTGTTTTGAGGTTTGGATCATCATTGAGAAAAGTATAAATATCGTCCTCACCTTCCCCTCCCGGACGGTCAGAAGAGAAAAATCCCCTGTCAGGTTTGTATAAATACAACCCAAAATCATCCGATGATGTATTTAGGGGTTGGCCAAGATTATCCACATTAATCTTTCCACTTTTTCGGCGGGCTACAAAGATATCCAGGCCGCCAAATCCCGGTTGTCCGGATGATGAGAAATAGAGACTGGCATCATCAGCTATATATGGAAACATTTCATCTCCACCGGTGTTAATATCAGGTCCTAGATTTTTGGGGGTAGTATATCTTCCTCTACGATCAATTCGGGATGAATAAAGGTCTGTTCCCCCTTCTCCCCCGGGTCTGTTAGATGCAAAATAAAGGGTACGGCCATCGCTGCTAAATGCCGGTGTGGAATCCCAGCTTTCAGGATCACTAATGCTTATCATCCGTGGTTCTGACCATTTCCTGTTTCGAAACCGGCTTATATACAAGTTTACATCCTGGGTGCCTTTCCGTTTCCCATTATTACCACGGGCAAACACCATAGTTTTACCATCGGGAGAGAATGTAATCGAACCCTCGTTAATGTTATTAAAGTTAATTTCATCACCCAGTCTTTCAATTGTAGCAGTATCAACCCGGGCACCGTTTGTTTTTACTTTATACAAATCAGTAAACCCGGTGCCGGTGGCTTTATAAATCTTACTGTTAGATCGGTTAGATGTAAAGTACAACTCACCATTGTTAAAAATGGGTGAATATTCGGTGTAACGGGTATTCACATTGCTGAGGTTTCTTACCCTGTAGTAATTTTTCTTTTCTACCAATATCAAAAGATAGGATAGATTATCCAGTTCCTTTTCTGCCCTTTGAATCAGGGCTGGGTCCTCACCGATTTCAACAAATTGGCGGAGCTGAACTTCCGCATCAGAATAATTCCCTGAAGACTTTAGTGTTAGTGCATAATAGAAAAGGGCATCAGGGTTGTCGTAACGATTTTTTATTGCCTCCTTGTAATATGGAGAAGCTTTTGAAAACCGGTTTGATAATCTGTAAGCTTCTGCTATATAGTAATTTGATTCACCCTTTAAGCCGGGGTCGTCAAGTGCCTTTTGATAATAGGCAATGGCTTCATTGTATTCGCCTCTTTTTGTCTTTTTGTTGCCCTTTTTTATTGCACTTTTTTGTGCCACCAAGTATCCTGGTAGCATGGCGATCATCAATAGAATAAGTAAGCAAGATCTGAACTTCATTACTTCTATGTTACTTTAATTAAAATACCTGCTTAGCCATGTGTCTGATGCGGGAACCGACCATTTTTGTAGCAGCTCCTTTTTACTTTCAACGAGGTTGTTAAATGTAAGGGTATTACCTTCTATTATGCCTTCACTAACCCTTTCCTTCAAATTTGACATCGATTCAATAAATATCCCATTATTAATCAGGAAGGCGACCTTCGTCCTGTCAAAAAAGTTTATACCCAGCTGCGATCCAATGGATTTAATGAAATTAACAGATGAGTCAATGGAACAACCGCTTGCTTGTGAATGATCTTCATCAAGAAAAATTACAACAAATCGATTGTGGAATATTTTAGCTGAGCTCTTTAATCCCGATCCATGTGCCGACCATTGTGTCAGGAATGATTCAGCCTGCCCAATAATCTGTTCACATTGCTGATCAGATAAGTTTTTATCGGCTTGATATATCCACACCCTTGCATTGTCGGGCATATCACTAAAGTCTACAAACATAAAATTGTATTTCGTGTACAAAATTAAGGAAAAAGGATCAATTTCGGTATTTGAGTTATTACAATCCTTCAGCTTCGGCAATGAGCTCAGCGAGGTCTTTTACCTTTACAGTATCCTCTTTCTCTTTGAATTTCACTCCATCGGTGAGCATAGTCATACAAAATGGACATGCTGATGCTACAATGTTGGCACCGGTCTGGATTGCTTCCTCCGTTCTTTCGATGTTAATTTCTTTTTCACCGGGTTCAGCTTCTTTAAACATTTGAGCTCCACCGGCTCCACAGCATAGACCGGTAGTCCTGGATCGGTTCATTTCCACCAAATCCGAATCCAGTGCTTCCAGCAATTTTCTTGGAGCCTCGTAAATGTTATTTGCTCGTCCCAAATAGCATGAATCATGGTAAGTTATTTTCTTTCCTTTAAACTTGCCACCTTCAAGCAACTTGATCTTCCCCTCATCGATCAGATTTTGTAAGTATGTAGAGTGATGTATAACTTCATAATTTCCACCCAATGCAGGGTATTCATTTTTTAATGTATTGAAACAATGCGGGCAAGCTGTAACTATCTTTCTGACCTGGTATCCGTCGAGCACCTGGATATTGGCCATTGCCTGCATTTGAAATAAAAATTCATTACCGGCTCGTCTGGCGGGATCACCGGTGCAAGTTTCTTCTGAACCTAACACTGCGAAACTGATTTCCAGTTTATTCAGGATTTTTACAAACGCACGTGTAACTTTTTTATACCTTTCATCATAAGATCCTGCACAACCAACCCAAAACAGAATTTCAGGGACCTGTCCTTTTGCAGTCATTTCAGCCATTGTTGGTACGTTGAGAGTTGTGTCTGTCATGGATCAGTATTTAAGCTTATATTCAATTTTCAGTTATCTTTTGACCAGTTAAACCTGTCTGTTGGAGGAAATTTCCAAGGCGAAAATGTAGTTTCAATATTCTGAAACATAATATTCCAATCAGCCGGTGATCCTGATTCTTCCATTGCTATGTATCGCCTCATTTCCAGTATTATTTTAAGTGGATTAATGAGTACCGGACATGCTTCTACACAAGCATTACAAGCCGTACAGGCATTTATTTCTTCTTTTGAAGTATATTCACCGAGAAGTGATTTACCATCATCGAGACCTTTTTTACCTTCAGTCAAATTTTTCCCAATTTCGTCAACCCTGTCGCGCACATCCATCATAATTTTTCTGGGGGATAATTTTTTCCCGGTCTGGCTGGCAGGACACTCGGCCGTGCACCTTCCGCATTCGGTACAGCTGTAAGCATCCATAATACTTTTCCAACTCAGATCGTTCACATCTTTGGCCCCAAATCTACCTATCTGATCTGGTGGTGGTGTATTTCCACTTTCAGTCGGCAAACCAAGCATTAATTTTACTTCATTAGTTACTTCTGGCATATTATTCATCTGCCCTTTTGGAATTAGATCGGCAAAATATGTATTCGGGAAAGCGAGAAAAATATGCAAGTGCTTTGAATAGGTAACGTAAACAGCAAATGCCAGAATCCCTATTATATGGAACCACCAGGCAATCCGCTCGATCACAACTAGCGTTACCGCATTTAATCCGTCAAATAATGGGATCAACCAGCTACTGAAAAATAATGTTCCGGTATGGGTATAGTGATCAATTCCTCTTGCCTGCAAAACCTGATCGGCAGCATTCATTGATAATATCGCAATCATTAGTACGATTTCTGTAATTAGAATAATATTGGCATCAAGCCAGGGCCAACCTTTCATCTCTGGTTTTGTAAACCTGTTTACCCTGAGGACATTTCTTCGGAAAAGGAAAATCATACATGAAACCAGAACCCCTACAGAAAGGAATTCAAAAAAATTCATCAGTATATTATAGAATCCACCAAGGTAGGGTGCGAATATTCGATGCGTACCAAACAAGCCATCAATCAGGAACTCAAGTACCTCTAAATTAATTACAACAAATCCGACATATACGAAAAGATGGAGTATGGCTGGAATTATTTTCTTGAACATCTTCTTTTGCCCGAAGGCTACAAGAAGCATGTTCTTAAGTCTTTCCGCTTTATTCCCTGACCGATCTTCCGGCTTTCCAAGTTTGATGTTTTGCTGTATTTGCCTGATTCTTTTAAAAAGCAGGTAGCCGGCTATGATGAGAATGAGGAGGAAAAATAGCTGTTGGAAATAAAACATCAAGCTGTTTTTAAATTGCGACGATCAGATATAATAATTTTTATTATACATTTTATTTAAAGCCTTGTTGGCACAATATAATTATTATATTTTTGTGCCTCTTTTCGGTGATGTAGCTCAGTTGGTAGAGCATCGGACTGAAAATCCGTGAGTCGGTGGTTCGAATCCACTCATCACCACATTAGAGCCTCCTTTCCGGGGGCTTCTTTGTTTTGCTAAAATAGTAAAATAGCCAAATAATTAGGCATGCATACTATTTAAAAGTGTTTTAGAAATACGCGTTCTTTATCTTTCAGGAATCTCCATTTTCCCCGGGGCAAATCTTTTTTTGTAAGGTTGGCATACATTACCCTGTCAAGTCTTAATACTGTGTAATCAAATTTTTCAAATATCCTCCTTACGATTCGGTTTTTACCCATATGAATTTCCAGACCAATTTCTTTTTTTTGTTTGTCCAGTATTTCGATTTCATCTACATAAGCCATCCCATCATCAAGTTCGATTCCCTTAATAATTTCATTTAGATGAGCGACAGTCAGTGGTTTATCCAGAAGCAAATGATAAATTTTTGGAACATTATGAGACGGGTGGGTTAATTTCTTGGCCAGTTCGCCGTCATTTGTGAGCAAAAGCAGGCCCATTGTATTTCTGTCAAGACGACCAACCGGGAAAAGTCGTTCGTTCCCTGCTTTTTTTACAAGATCCATAACGGTTTTCCGTTTTTGTGGATCATCGGTTGTTGTAATAAAATCTTTTGGTTTATTTAATAAAACATAAACAAATTTTTGAGTTTCCAATTTTTTCCCCAAATAGGTAACAGCATCTTTGCGATTGACCTGGTAACCCATTTCTCTTATTATTTTACCATTAATAGCAATTTTCCCGTTGGATATTAGAATGTCTGCATCACGCCGTGAACATACCCCGGACATGGCAATAAACTTGTTAAGACGAATTGTACCCGTGTTTTTACCTTTATTAGTTTTCACATCTTTAATGCTTTTTTCCAAGCTACTTTCTTTTTTCCTATAGGGTTTTTGATTTTTCATTTACTTAGGATGGAATAAAGGTAATAAAGAAACTGCAGGAATTCCGGGTTGAAAAGGACACGGTTTGGTAGCAGAAATAGTCAGCATTTGAAATGCCCTAATTATTTTTCTTCGCCTATTGAATTTTCCTCCCTGCTTATGTCTTTTATTGTAGGCAGTTCGTTCAGGTCATTGATCCCAAAGTAGTCCATGAACTGTGGGCTGGTTCCATAGATTATTGGCCTGCCAATGGATTCAGCTTTTCCCCTTATTTCCAGGAGCCCTTTATCGAGGAGCTTATGAACCGCGTAATCACAATTCACACCCCTGATTTGCTCTATTTCCAATTTTGTAACTGGTTGCTTATACGCGATAATTGATAATGTTTCCAGTGCAGATGTAGATAGGCGTTTTTTAGATTGTTGTTTTAAAAGAATTCCGATGCTGGCTTGATATGCTGGTTTTGTCAGGAACTGATAACCACCCCCACTTTTAATCAAGTGAAAAGAATACGAATCATCTTTATACTTATCAGAGATTATTTTTAGAACTTCTGAAATGTCTTTGTCGGGTACATCCGCTCCAAACATTTCGGTAAGACATTCATGAATTTCACTCTTTTTTATTGGAAATGGAGAACAAAAAACAAGCGCCTCAATATGATTTTGTAGAAAATCCAACTATTTGTTTTGCTCAAGCTTAGCCTCAATTGATAGGGTAGTGTGTGGTACAGCTCTAAGCCTTTCCTTGCTGATGAGTTTACCTGATTTAATACAAATTCCGTACGTCCCGTTTTTGATACGGACGAGTGCGTTTTCAAGGTTTGTGATAAATTTTTGTTGCCGGGCCGCAAGTTGGCTCAGGTTCTCTTTTTCAATTGTTTCGGCCCCGTCTTCAAGTACTTTTGAAGTACCGGCAGTAGCATCTGTACCTGTGTCATTGTTTCTACTTAATGAGTTTTTAAGTATGTTCAACTCATTATGCGCCTTTGAAAGTTTATCATTTATGATTACTTCAAATTCGGTTAATTCTTTTGTAGAATATTTTGTTTTTTTTTGTTTTTTTGTCCCCATTTTGTTCATTTTTTATGAGAAGTGCCAAAAATAGATTATCGGAGCTTAAATTAAAACTAATATTCCGATTTACGTACCATTATTTTTTCAATTTTTATTCGATCCATGAATGTATTTGTCGAAAAAAAGTATGCAATATCTTCCAGCTACGTTAAAATTGTGTTCCTACTACAACTTTTTTTTTGAACCTTTTTACGGTTCCAGTCAAGTCGAATATTTCAAAAAGTATTATGTAATATCCAACCGGAACTTTCTTTTCATTTGTATTGGTTCCCTCCCATGTAATGAATCCTTTTTGAGTTAATGATGCATTGTTCAGAAGCTGTTTTACCAGCTTTCCTTCAAGGTTAAAAATTTGTAAACTCCCAATATATCCCGGTTTTTCGAATTGAAATGAAATCGTTGTAAAGGACTCAGCAGAACTACTTAATGGATCAAAGACTCTTGGAGAAACTGTGATTGTTCCCAATGTGGATTCTAATAACCTGTATTGAGAATTGATTCTTCCGGGTGTGGCATATCCTGCAGTTTCTGTTGCTGATTTCCAGTTAGATGGCCACTCAGCAGGCTCTGAAGTTGACACCCGTTCCAGCGATACCCCTTCAGTATCATAAAGAAGTTCCAGGTGCATGTCATTATTATAGTCCATCTTGTCTACAATGAGATTTGAGGTGTTAATAATTATCGCTGTCCCTGCATCATCATTCCATGATGGTAACCGGAGCTGATGGAGTTTGTCTGAAGGAACAGTGGGGAATGAATTGTATAAATGGATCTCTGAAGCAACAAAGACAATAAAATCGTTTGGTGGCAGGAAAATATTTTCGTCAATTATTGCGGAATCTTTACCATTGGAAATAATCAAACCATGAAGATCCAGGTACTTGGAGGATGTGTTATAAAGTTCTATGAAATCTGTACCCTCCGTAATCGGATTAAATAATATTTCATTGATTATAAGATCGTTTCCAATAACACTTTCAGGTAATACAAGTTCCATTTGATTTTTACCTGAAATAATCTGATTCCCGTTACAGTCTAAAGATCCCTTAAGTTGAAGTGTGTATTTCACGCTCGGGTACATAGGGGTAGAAAGAACCAAATAGAATTCTTTTCCATATTTATCTGCTTTCACATTGCTTACAACCAATTCAGGACTAAACTTGAAATTGGTGTTTTTTAAAGAGGAGGAATCCATTTTTTCATTAAAACGGATGAGCACAGTATCCTTACTAATGACCCATGCACCCGATATCCCAGGTCCGGTTAAATCATTTTTTGTAGCAGAAACTGAATTCACAAAACCGGGAGTTCCACCAGATGAAGAAATGCTTGCAGTCCAGTTATTTTCTTCGCTACATGGATTGGTGGTGTCAATCATTTCCATTGACCAACCGCCATTTTGTTTTAGCTGATTTTGATACCACTTTTCATTATAAAAAACTGTATGTATGATTTCGTTTTTGTTATTTAATAGAAACACTTCATCGTCGGATTTATTGAAACCAGGCCAGTTGGAAACACCTACAATGTTTAAATCTTTTGAATTCGGAATGGTGTTCACTTTATTATGAGGCGCAATTACAATATAACTTTCGGGTGCAATAACTCCTTCTGTCAAGGTTGATCTGTTTTTTTTGTCAGATAATATATACCCCCTCAGCGGTATTGAAATAGAAGAAGGATTGTAAATCTCAATGTATTCTGTTTCAATTTTAGTTACATCCGGGTCAGGATTAGCCATTATTTCAGTAATTACTAAATCGTAAGTTGAAGCGATTGGTGGAGGAATATACCGGAACTGAACCTCAACCTGGGGTCGGAGATTACCGGCAGAATCCTCAAGATTTGATATGTATAAGGTACTTGTAAATTCATTGAAGAGCAGGGTATCAAACTGTAGTTTTATTTGAGAATTTTCGTGGTTGAATTTTATTAAGGATGGGTTGCCTATGTTTCCGATCATAAAGTCTTCCTTTCCCAAGTTATTTGCATTTACCCATTCGTTAAAATAGATGGTGAATTCATCATGAAATTTACTCCTGATGCTGTCAATTTTGGGAGGATCAAGATCAAATGCCAGGATAAATGATGAAACATTCAAGGTATCACCATCACAATCAGATAAACCTGTAATACGCAATTCATACGATTGAGTTTGGAAAAGAATCGATGATTCCAAAATAATTTCGTTGTTAATTGTTTCATCTGATAAATTCGGGACTAACTGGATTTCGTTGAGGGTATAATTTGCATTGTTAAGATCTGACCTCATTAGTTGTTCAGAAAAACTTAGCAATAACAAATGATCAGATAATAAGGTGATTTGATGTATTTCAATTGGTTTCTTGTTTCTTTCCAGGCTATATTGTGAATTTATTGTTCCTGGTGATCCCCCGGTATCAGCAATCGACCATGCCCAGTTTGAAGGAATATTACAGGACAGATATGGATTAATTAATTCTATTGTTGTGCCTCCATCATTAGGGTTTTCGGGTAAAGATGAGGTCGAATATGTTATGTAATCGATTACTATACTGTCAACCGTTAAAAGTGAAATAGAGTCAGAAGAATTATTTAAACTTGGCCATGGAGAAATTCCTACCACATTTTTATAATCACTAAAAGTATTCAAAATGGAGCTGGCAGTAATTACAATCATTGAATCAGGCAAAATGATACAATCTTCAAGCACGGCTACTGATTTCTGGTCGCTCAACATCCAACCTTTCAATTGAATAGGTTGATTACTGACGTTCAACAATTCAATGAATTCATGTTCGGGAAGATCTTCAGGTGGTGTAGGATCAATCAGTAATTCGTTGATCACAATGCCTTTGAAATGCAACTCTCCCTGTTGAAAGTAGCGGATGAGGAGTGTGGAATTATTTATCATATTGCCTGCAGAATCCGATACACCCGTAATATTTATTAAATACTCAATACCGTTTACCAGGGACCTGCTGAAGTGAATTAATAGTGAGGGCGGATCATCGGTAACATATGTTATAGTTGCAGGGTTATCTATCTTATCTAACCAAATCCCATTAAAGTTAGAAGGTATTTGTACCGGTTCATTGAAAATGATCACCAGACTATCTCCTGATTTAAAATAAGAACTGTCGATTGATGGACTTATGTAATCCCTGTACGATTCCCCATCAATGGATATATTATCAAAGCTGAATTTGTTGGACCTGGTAGAGGTATAGTGGCATTCGATTGCAAAGTAGGACGAATGGTCGTTTGATTGGTCAATTGTGGAACCAAGTAAAATAAATTCTTCGTCAGAATCTAATTTTGAATAAAGTTGCCAAAATCCGGTAGAATCCCTTTTCACCTTAATATCAACCAGAACTGATGAACTGTTAAGCACATCATCCGGCCCATCAATCAGGAGTTGTGACGTATTTCCATCAGAAAAGTAGAATTTTATATCATCATCACTGCTGCCGATTTTAAGATAATATCCTTTGAATCCTAAAGTATCAGGAAAACCATTTCCTGCTAAATAAATGAGTGCATAATTGTTTGAAGAAGGGTTGAAATCAAACATAACCCTTACCATCCATTGTGCATTATTGATATATTCTGAATGGAAAAATATTCCTGAGGATCCTGTCTCATGGGGGGCATTTAGCATCAGGGTTTCGTTACTAATTTTAAAGTTTGTTGTATCACCTTGCCAGTTATTAACTTGTGGAAAAGGCAAAGAGTCAAATTCAATCAGTATTTGAGACCATGCAAGACCTGGTAAGAATAGGAATAGAATCAGAAACTGTTTCACCACTTCGTAATTTTCTATGATAGTATGACACTTTTTCTAAAAACAAAAAATGAAATGAGCATGAGGCTAAAAACGAATTACGGATTATTGCAAAAAAGTATTACCGTATTTTATCTTTTAGTACGAATACCATTTGGGATCAGAATTATCCCTTACTTTTGGCAAAATTTTATAATAATGAAGTTAGCAGTTGTAGGTGTTTCGGGCCTTGTTGGTAAAATAATCCTGGAGGTATTGGAAGAATTTCAAATACAAATTGATGAATTTCTTCCTGTGGCTTCTTCAAAATCAGTTGGGAAGGGGATCCAGTTTAAAGGTAAAAACCATAAGATTATTGGTATTGATGAAGCTATAAAACAGACTCCGGATGTCGCAATTTTTTCGGCGGGCTCTGATGTATCACTTACGTATGCTCCTCAGTTTGCGGAGCTCGGTTGCCACGTAATAGATAACTCTTCGGCATGGCGAATGAGCCCTGACCATAAACTTATTGTACCTGAAATAAACGGAGATAGTTTGCTACCTGATGATTTGATCATTGCCAACCCCAATTGCTCAACGATTCAAATGGTGCTTGCTCTGAATCCATTACACATCGCATACGGGATCAAGCGAATTGTTGTATCAACATACCAATCTGTGACCGGTACAGGAAAAGCAGCGGTAGATCAATTGATGGATGAACGTGGGAATGTTGATGATGTTCGTATGGTATATCCTCACCCAATCGACATGAATGCGTTACCCCATATAGATGTGTTCATGGAAAATGGCTACACGAAAGAGGAAATGAAAATGGTAAATGAAACACACAAAATTCTGGGGGATAAATCTATTGCTGTTACTGCTACAGCGGTAAGATTACCCGTAAGAGGTGGCCATTCAGAATCTGTGAACGTTGAGTTCCACAATGATTTTGAGCTTTCAAAAGTATTTGATCTTCTTCGGGATGCTGAAGGGATTGCAGTAGTTGACGATCCTGAGAAAAATATCTATCCAATGCCAATTGATTCTGAAGGAAAAAATGAAGTTTTTGTTGGGAGAATACGAAGGGACGAATCAAATGATAAAACACTAAATCTGTGGATAGTTGCTGATAATTTACGAAAAGGAGCGGCAACAAATACTGTCCAGATAGTTCAACACTTACTGAACAAGGGATTTATTTCATAATGTGTTAAAAGAAATCCTTTCAGATCAAGTTCAGGAATTTGTCAGGCAGCATGCTGATGATGACGCTGCTGATCTTTTTCTGCGCTTTAGCAGTGATAGTTCTTCCTTCCACTTGAAGAAGGCAGTGGATCAAATCATTTCAAGAAGAAAGGCGAAGGAGAAGTTGCCCTTATGGTTTAAAACACGTGGTATTGTTTTTCCACCACCATTGTCAATTGAGCAATGTTCATCAGAGGTAACAGCAAAGTTTAAATCGGAATTGTTTTCAGGAAACCTGGCCGCTGATATCACTGGCGGTTCGGGGGTAGATTCAGCATTTTTAAGCAAACAGTTTGAGAAAGTTGAATGCATTGAAAAGCAGGACAAGCTTTTGGATATTACCAGGCATAATTTCAAACAACTTGGGATTTCTAATATTGAATGTATAAATCAAACTGCAGAATCCTTTGCTGAAAATGCCGGGAAGAAATATGATTTGATCTTTATTGATCCTTCACGCAGGGTTGAGGGAAAGAAAGTATTTGGGCTACAGGATAGTGAACCTGATGTTTCGGGCTTATTACCAATGCTGAATAAAATTTCAAAAGATGTTTTAATTAAAACATCGCCATTATTAGATATTAAGAAAACCATTGATGACCTGATAAATATTAAAAATGTTTACGTAGTTGCTGTAAAAAATGAGGTAAAAGAAGTGCTATATCATTCCAGTACCAATTCTATAGATGCTCCTGCGAAAATACACTGTACAAATATTTTATCTAAAGGACGAGAAGATTTTACGTTTGATTATAATTTGGAATTAAAGGCTGTAGCAAAGTATGGTGAAGTAAGTGAAGGAAAATATTTATATGAACCAAATCGTGCTATTCTCAAAGCCGGGGGGTATAAGATTATTGGAAATCATTTTCAATTAAGGAAGTTACATCCCAATACTCATTTCTATACTTCAGATACGATTACATCACAATTCCCAGGGAGAGTATTCCGGATTGTTGAGATCGTAGATTCTGTATCCAGAAGGATAAAGGGAAGGAAATTTAATGTTATAGCAAGAAACTATCCACTAAGTGCCAAAGCAATTCAAAAAGAATACAGGTTAACAGATGGGGGAGAAAATTTTCTTATTGCTGCACGCTCCATAAACAAATTACTCTTAATGGTGTGCAGGAAAGTTTTGAAATCTTAAAAGATAAGATTCAAAATCAATTTTAATACCCATGTGGTTACGATAACCGAACCATACAGTTTGATTACCTTCAGTCGATGTTGAGTATCCTCCCACCAAAGGACAATCCATGGCTTAAACAGTCCAATAATTAGCAAGATAATATTGAGAGAGATAAATATATTCAGCCCTATGTTAACTGAATGCATCAGAATATTTACAAGGTTCGTTTTACTTCTTTGATTTCGAATCCTTCAATGATGTCTCCAACTTTAATATCATTAAAATTCTCTATGCTGATACCACATTCATAGCCATTCTTCACTTCATTTACATCTTCTTTGAAACGTTTCAGTTGAGAAATTGCTCCAGTATTTACTACAACACCTTCTCTGACAAGACGGATGTCATTTTTCCGCTTAATGTGTCCCTCAGTAACCATGCACCCGGCCACAGTACCAATTCTGGATATTTTAAAAACTTCACGTACTTCAGCATTTCCTGTGATAACCTCTTCCTCTGCAGGTGCCAACATACCTTCCATTGCATCTTTTACATCATTTATTGCGTCATAAATAACGGAATAGAGTCGTAAATCGATTTCTTCTGTTTCAGCAAGTTTTCTGGCTGTTGGAGAAGGGCGTACCTGGAATCCAATGATAACGGCATCTGAAGCTGTTGCCAGAAGTACGTCTGACTCAGAAATTTGTCCAACACCTTTGTGGATTATATTTACCTGGATCTCATCTGTTGATATTTTCAGCAGTGAGTCAGAAAGGGCTTCCACGGAACCATCTACATCTCCTTTTACAATTACGTTCAGCTCTTTGAAGTTACCAATTGCAAGGCGTCTTCCAATCTCGTCAAGGGTAATATGTTTTTGGGTACGGATACCCTGTTCGCGAAGTATTTGCTCTCTTTTATTTGTAATCTCCCTTGCTTCGCGTTCTGTTTCCACAACATTAAACTTATCGCCCGCTTGTGGTGCCCCGTTCAGGCCAAGGAGTTGTAGGGGAGTTGACGGTCCTGCATTTTCAAGCTTATCTCCCATATGGTTAAACATCGCCTTTACACGACCGTGATACTGCCCGGCAAGTATTGTATCACCCACCTTCAAAGATCCGGCCTGAATCAATACAGTTGATAAGAATCCCCTTCCTTTGTCAAGTGAGGCTTCAATAATGGTTCCCACTGCATATTTATCTGGGTTGGCTGTTAATTCGAGTAGTTCCGCTTCAAGCAATACTTTTTCCAACAGCTCATCAATTCCCTGTCCTGTTTTAGCAGAGATTTCCTGGACCTGGTATTTTCCTCCCCAGTCTTCAACAAGGATATTATTATTGGCCAGTTCTTCTTTTATTTTTTCAACATTTGCATTGGGTCTGTCTATTTTATTTATCGCAATAATTATAGGTACTCCTGCAACCTGCGCATGATTTATTGCTTCTTTTGTTTGTGGCATTACGCCGTCGTCAGCTGCTACTACCACAATCACAATATCTGTAACCTTTGCACCCCTTGCGCGCATTGCAGTAAATGCTTCATGACCCGGTGTATCAAGGAAAGCTATTTTATTTCCATTGGAAGTTGTTACATCATACGCCCCAATGTGTTGCGTAATACCCCCTGCTTCAGTAGAAATTACATTTGCATTTCTTATATAGTCCAGGAGCGAGGTCTTACCATGGTCAACGTGTCCCATAATTGTAACAATGGGCGATCTTGGTTTCTGATCCTCCTCACTATCTTCCTGTTCTACGACATCAACCTCTTCTTCAGCTGTTGAAAAATCAACATCAAAGCCGAATTCATCAGCGATTAAAGTAATTGATTCTGCGTCTAATCGCTGATTAATAGAAACGAACATTCCCATACTCATACAGGATGCAATCACATCATTTACATCTACATCCATCAAGGATGCCAGATCGCTGGCAGATACAAATTCAGTTACTTTTAATACTTTTGCATCTTCCTTTTCCTGCTGAATCGCTTCTTCACGCTCCTCTGCTTTGGTAGCTCTTTTTTCACGTCTGTATTTTGCACCGGTTATTTTTTTTGTACCACTAAGTTTTGCAAGCGTGGCCTTTATTTGTTCCTGGATTTCCTTATCGGTAGGCTCTTCTTTAACTTGTCTTTCTTTTCTTCTCCCTCCTCTGCCTCCTGGTTTTCTGCCTCTGTCGGTGCTGGGAGCTGCTTTCTGTTCATTCCGGTTCTGAATCCTTTTCCGAGGGCGTTTTTTCTTTTTCCTGTCAACTGATTCATCAGAAGAAGCAACAGGTTTATCCGGAGGTTTTGGGAGTTCAATTTTTCCAACAACTTTTAATCCTTTCAATTTATCAGCCTTCGCTTCGATTACCTTCTTGGTAGGTTCAGCTAAAGGAGGAGGTACTTCTGAAGTTGATTTATCTTCTGTTGCATCTTTTGTTGGTTCAGTAACCTCTTCTTTGGAAGGCTCTGCTTCTTCAGGCGCAGTTGTTTGCTCCTCTTGTGTCTCTTCTTTTTTCCCTTCTTTTGGTGCAGTATCAAGATCTATTTTACCAACTACTTTTATGCCCTTCAATTTTGGAGATTCAGTAATTTTTTCCTCTGCAGGAGCCGAATCAGCAACCGGGGTTTCAGATACTGAAGGACTTTCTGCAGAAATGACAGGTGTTTCTTCTTTTTCTGGAGTGGTTCCAATGGGGACATTTTTAATTAGGATTTCATCATCATCCGGTTGTTTCCGGTCTCTATCACCAATTTTATCAATTACATAGCTCTCACCATGTTTCAATCCGATGCTCAAACTCTCTGCCTCTTCTTTTTCGAGCAGGGAGGAAGCAAATTCTTTGGCAAGAATGGCGTATTGTTCTGCGGATATTTTAGCATTAGGACTCCGATCAACGGTAAACCCTTTATTTTCAAGATGCTCAATGATGGTGTCTTTACCAACATTAAGTTTCCTTACCACCTGGCTAAGTCTCATTGCTCTTTCTTCTGCCATACTCAAATATCCTTCTTTTTTGCGGTTATTAAAAATTGCTATTCGAACTCCTTATTTAGAATTCCGAGTACATCTCCAATTGTTTCATCTTCAAGATCTGTTCTTCTCGCTAGTTCATCCTTGGAAAGAGTTAAAACACTTTTTGCTGTGTCCAACCCAACACGCTTAAGCTCATCGATGACCCATCCTTCGATTTCATCACCGAATTCATCAAGATCAACATCTTCTTCCTCTGAAGCGCTAAGTTCCCTGAATACATCAATTTCATATCCTACAAGTTTACTTGCTAGTTTAATATTTTGTCCCCCCTTTCCAATCGCAAGCGAAACCTGATCTGGTTTCAGATACACGGATACACGGCCGTTTTCCAGGTCAATTTTCATAGATGTAATTTTTGCCGGGCTCAACGACCTGGAAATGTAGAGTTCAAGGTTATCAGTAAAATTGATAACATCAATATTTTCATTTTGCAACTCCCGAACAATCGCATGAATCCTCGATCCCTTCATACCAACACAGGCCCCTACCGGGTCAATTCTATCGTCATATGATTCAACAGCTACTTTTGCACGTTCACCTGGTTCACGTACTACGTTTTTTATGGTGATCAGACCATCATAAACTTCGGGAACCTCGCTTTCAAACAACCTCTCCAAAAATCTTGGTGAAGTACGTGAAAGAATGATTCTTGGATTACCATTGGCCATTTCCACCCTATGAACAACAGCCCGTATAGAATCTCCTTTTCTGAATCTGTCCTTTGGAATTTGTTCATTTTTAGGGAGTATGATTTCATTTCCTTCAGCATCGATTAACAGGACCTCACGACTAAGTATCTGATAAACTTCACCAGAAATCACTTCTTCAACAAGGTCTTTATATTTTTGGAAAAGAATATCTTTTTCAAGATCTTTTATTTTCTGCAACAAAGTTTGCCGTGCAGTCATTACAGCCCTCCGTCCAAAATCAACCAATTTGATCTCTTCTGCAACCTCCTCGCCAATTTCAAAATCGCTCTCTATTTTTTTCGCTTCAGATAAGCTTATTTTGTCAAATTCCCAGATATCCTCTGAATTGTCATCCACAATCTCCCTAAATCTCCAGATTTCCAAATCGCCTTTATCCGCGTTGATTACGATATCAAAATTTTCATCGTAACCATACTTCTTACGAATCATAGTCCTGAATACATCTTCAAGAATTCGTATCATCGTTGGTCTGTCGATATTTTTGTTCTTTGCAAAATCTGCAAACGATTCGATTAAAAATTGAGTATCCATTTTTAACTATTTATTAAATGAAACTAAAACCTTTGTTGCTGCTATATTTTCAAAAGGGATTTTCAATTCTTCTGTTTCAACTTTTCTCCCTTTCTTTTTTGTTCTTTTATCAAGAACGATAAATTCTTCTTCAACTTTTTTCAATTTACCCTCTGCCTCTTTACCATCGATTGTTTTCAGGTTCACAGTCCTGCCAACGTTTTTTCTATACTGTCGGGTATTTAATAACGGTTTATCAATCCCCGGGGATGATACTTCAAGTACATACCTGGAGTCAATCAAATCATTCTCTTCAATCTCATCTGCTACTTTACGGCTTATTTGTGCGCAAGCATCAATTGTAAGGTTGGAGTCACTTTCTATAAGAATAATCACTTTTGGTTTGTTATCACTACCCTTAATTTGGGCATCAACCAGAAACTGATCCTCAGATAGATATTTCTCAACGATTTGCGATATTTCTTTCAGTACATCCATGTGTTAGAAAACAAAGAGGGGACAAAATTTGTCCCCTCAGTTCCTAAGAGTGATGCAAAAGTACAGGATTTTTTAATTAACATCAAGATGGATAGTGTTATAGTTATTGGTTTGATTCCTTTTGTTATTTTTGTCACATGGCTCAGGAATTAGTTATTTACAATAGTCTTACAAGGAAAAAAGAAAAATTTGAACCTCTGAGTCCACCATTCGTTGGGATGTATGTTTGCGGCCCTACTGTATATAGCGACGTACATCTTGGGAATGTCAGAACCTTTCTTTCGTTTGATGTTATTTACAGGTATTTAATTCATCTGGGTTACAAGGTAAGGTACGTCCGAAATATTACAGATGTTGGCCACCTTGAAAACGATGCAGATGATGGGGAAGATAAAATAAGTAAGAAGGCAAAACTTATGAATCTTGAACCAATGGAAATCGTACAGAAGTACACTAATGGTTTTCATGACGTATTAAACCAATTCAATATTTTACAACCCAGCATTGAACCATCAGCAACAGGGCATATTATAGAGCAAATTGAGTGGGTTAAAGAATTGTTAAATAAGGATCTGGCATACGAAGTAAATGGGTCTGTTTATTTTGATGTAAACAAATACAATAAAATGGACCACTATGGAAAATTATCCGGCAGGGTGATTGATGAGTTGATGGAAAGCGGAAGGCAACTTGATAGTCAGGATGAGAAAAGGGATAACATTGATTTTGCCCTCTGGAAAAAAGCTTCTCCAGAGCATATCATGCGATGGGATTCGCCCTGGGGCAGTGGATTCCCTGGTTGGCATCTTGAGTGCTCAGTAATGAGTACAAAATACCTGGGTGATTCTTTTGACATTCACGGGGGAGGATTGGATTTACAATTCCCGCATCATGAGTGTGAAATTGCCCAGTCGGTTGGTGTTCTTGGCAAAGACCCTGTAAAATATTGGTTGCATACTAATATGCTGACAGTAAACGGCCAAAAAATGAGCAAGTCCCTGGGGAACTCATTTCTTCCTGAAGAACTTTTTCAGGGAAAACATGAATTGCTGGATCAGCCTTACAGCCCAATGACAGTTCGTTTTTTTATGTTACAATCGCATTATTCAAGTACACTTGATTTTTCAAATGATGCTCTTGGTGCCGCACAGAAAGGTTATAAAAAACTGGCCAATGGATTGCGGATAATAAAGGAAATGAGCTACAAGGATGATGGCGATTCAGTAGATAAGGAAATAACATCTCAGGTGTTGAAAATAATTGAGGCGTGCGATCTGGCAATGAATGACAATTTTAATACAGCACTTACAATCGCTCAATTATTCAATCTGTTGAAGAGGATCAATTCGATTAATAACGGGAATCTCAAATATTCAGTTATCGGAGAAGAACTATTTAGTAAATTAAAAACAACGTATATCGACTACATGGAAAATGTTTTGGGATTGATCGAGGAAACCCCGGCCGATAGCAACAAGTTTCTGATTCCACTCATTGAATTGTACAAAGACGCAAAGTTCAACAGGGAATTTGATAAGGTTGATAGAATTCGTAAAGACCTGAAGAATTCAGGTATTATATTGAAGGACATGAAAAATGGAGTGGACTGGGCATATGAAGAATAGATATTTCATAGTAATATCGTTTGCTATTTTGCTTGGTTCCTGCAGTACCAAAAAAAAAGAGGTTGTTACGCCAAAACTTCCTGTAAAAACAGTGGATGTACCTGATTTTAATGCTGACTCCATGCGGGCCTTTGGTAAGTGGACCGGGCTAGACATGGTTACTGACATGACGCA
>CAZONK010000030.1:0-21122 GCA_964581095.1 uncultured Roseivirgaceae bacterium | reverse complement strand
AACCCTCCTGTGACTTTACTTCTTTTGCAATAAAATCTATTCACCCTGGTTTCTGAGAATACCAATTTTATTAACCAGCACACTGAATCTGGGAGCGTTATGTAATAGTCTGTAAGCTGTTTCAGTATTAATCCCGTAGAGCTCCCTTTCGTGTTTCACGTAAGCTAATTCAAAATGAATTGTTACATTTTCCGTGCAATTTTGTATTAAAATTATCATTCAATTACTTTTAGGCTTTAACATCGTATGTCAGAACCTGATCAAAAATCCAGAAAACCTGTTTCACTATCCGGGAAAATTGTAATTGGTTTGATCCTGGGGATAGTTACCGGTTTAGTCTTTGGCGAATATGCAAGTTGGCTTTCTGTTTTCGGGGACGCGTTTATCGGCCTGCTCCAGATGACCGTATTGCCATATATCGTATTCTCCCTGATTGTAAATATTGGCAGGTTATCACTGGAAAAAGGGAAGGTATTGATCATAAATGCATTAAAAGTATTAGTTGTCCTTATATTATTTGGATTGCTCAATCTTTTGGTACTTCAACTGTCATTTCCCGAGTGGAAATCGAGCAGTTTTTTTAGTTTGAGTTTTATCGAAACTCCCGAGAGTATTGATTTCTTAAAACTATATATACCATCAAACCCGTTTTACTCACTTTCAAACAATCAGGTTCCGGCAGTAGTTTTGTTCAGCATTATCCTTGGCGTGGCATTCTCCCGTATTCAGGGTAAAGATTCCCTGTTGAAAAACCTTGATATTCTGTGTAATGCATTGAATCAGGTAAATAAAATTGTAATTAAGCTTACACCTTTGGGAGTATTTGCCATAGCTGCATCTACTATTGGCACAATATCCTGGGGGGAATTGGCAAAAATCCAAACCTATATTCTCACCTATACTGTAGCTGTATGCATTATGAGTTTTTGGGTATTGCCAATGTTGATTGCAGCTGTTACACCATTTAAATATTCAGACATATTTAAATACACACGTGCAACATTACTTACCATTTTCGCGACAGGAAAGATCATCGTTGTTCTCCCTCAGTTGATTGCAAATATTGACGAACTGTTCAAATCTAACAATCTTAGAAGTGAAGAAACTGATTCAGCTACGGATATTCTAATGCCTCTTGCTTATCCCTTTCCAAACCTGGGTACATTGATCATTTTTATTTTTATTCCATTTGCGGCCTGGTATGCAGGCGGGTCACTGGGACTTGAATCCATGCCAATATTTGTGGGTGCGGGATTTTTATCAAGCTTTATTGCTCCTGTAACGGGAATTCCTTTTATGCTCAACCTCCTTGACGTACCCAGCGACCAGTTTCAATTATTCTTTATTTCCACAGTTTATACTGACCGTATTCGAGTAGTCCTCGGGGCAATTCATTTGATTACTTTAACCACTATCGCTACAAGTATGACAGTAGGAATATACAAGGTGCAGAAGAAAAAATTAGCCGTTTGGGGCCTTGTATCTATACTCCTCTATGTTGCAACCTTGTTTCCACTGAGGTCATATCTTGGTTATACCTTAAAGGACGCATATCAGTATGATCGTATCATTTCTGAAATGAAACCCCTCTACAAATCTGATGTTAAAGTTACCGTGCTTAAGAAACCAAAAAAAAATCCGGTTAAAATTATGGATTGGCAGAGTAAGGTCAGCCGAATCAGGTCCACAGGATTATTAAGAGTTGGATATGTGCCTGATTTTTTGCCATTCAGTTATTTTAATAAAAGTGGTGAACTTGTAGGACTTGATATTGAAATGGCCAAATTACTGGCTGAATCTTTACATGTAAACCTGGTATTTGTTCCGGTTGTCGGTGACCGGTACAAACGAGGACTGGAGCGCGATCACTATGATATTGTGATGTCAGGGATCCCACTTTCGAGCGATCTGGCTGAAGAAGTTATGGTCTCAAGTTCATATATGGATGTCACGATGGCAATGATGGCTGGGCTTAGGGCCAACGATTTCAAGGATTTTGAATCTGCATCGAAGCTTGACACTTTTAAAATCGCATATTTGTATCGTGAAGAGTTTGTAAAATTATTTCAAACCTACCTTCCCAATTCAATTCCAGTAAAAATCGATTCCCTTGCAGAATTCATTGAAAAAGACACAACCATTGCCGATGGATTACTGGTAGCTGCCGAATCAGGATCTTATCAGACACTTTTACACCCCGAGTACCAGATTGTAAACCCCCTTCCTGTAAATGTTGTTGTTCCGCTTGTGTATCCCATTGGAAACGAAAGCCAGGAATTAAGGGATTATATTAACAACTGGATCATTATCAATGCAAAACAGGGTAAAACCAGAGAATTGTATGATTACTGGATTTTGGGCAAACAGGCCATGCGTCCGGAGAAAAACTGGAGTGTATTGAAAGATGTATTCCATGTTGGGGAATAAGTTTTTTTGAACCAGAAGTCTAATCACAAATCATTTACCGCTATTTAATATTCCGTATTCAATAAAAACCCATCCCTCCATCTTCTTTGATGTTGCCTGATTTCATTTTAAATTGAGGTTTCAATATTCTGAAACCCTATGAAACGCATTTACCCACTTTTTCTTCTTTATCTTCTCATTCTAAGTCCCTCTTTCGGACAAGATATATCCACAAAATTTGAGTACCTGGATATTTTTAACCTGGAGTATGTCTCTGATCCGCAGATTTCTCCCGATGGAACTAAAATCATTTATGTCCGGAATTTCAAGGACATTATGACCGACAAAAACCTGTCAAATCTGTGGATCATAAATTTTGATGGCACCAATAACCGCCCACTGACTACCGGCAATCAAAGCGATTTCTCCCCTCGTTGGTCACCCGATGGCAAAAAGGTATTATACAAATCCAACCGAAAGGGAAAAAGCCAGTTTTATTTGCGTTGGCTCGATACAGGTGCTGAGGCAAAACTTACCAATCTAACTGAATCAGCCGGCGCTCCCTGGTGGTCACCGGATGGGCAGTATTTTGCGTTCTCTATGTTTGTACCAATGACCGCCAAGCCGCTCGTATCTCTACCCGGGAAACCAAAGGGCGCTGAATGGAATGATCCGCCTAAATACATCGATAAAATGAATTACCGTGCCGATGGTGCCGGTTATCTGAAATCGGGTTACCAACAAATATTCATTCTCCAGGCTAATGGAGGTACCCCTCGTCAATTGACAACAGGAGAATTCAATCATACAGGAACCATCTCCTGGACTTCTGATAACAAGAACATTTTATTTTCGGCGAACCGTCATGAAGACGGAGAATTTGATCCGCGGAATACTGAACTTTACAAGTTAAAAATCTCAGACGGGTCGATAGTGTCCCTTACCAACAGGCAGGGGCCGGATAACAATCCTGTATTGTCTCCGGATGGTTCAAAAATAGCTTATCTGGGTTTTGATGACCGGTACCAGGGATATCAGGTTACACGTTTGTATGTTATGAACGCGGATGGTTCAGGACAGAAAGTAGTGTCAGATAAATTTGATAATGATGTGTCAGGAATACACTGGGCATCTGATAACAAGGGAATTTATTTCCAATATACCGAACAAGGGAAAGGCAAAATTGGGTATATGTCGCTTACCGGTAAGATGAATGAACTAAGTGATCAGGTAGGAGGACTTTCGCTGGGACGGCCATACGCTGCAGGTTCCTATTCTATTTCAGCGACTGGAAAATTCGCATTTACGCTGGGTTCAACCCAGCATCCCTCAGATTTGGGTACGGGTAGTTCAAAAGCAACTATGAAACAACTGACAAACCTGAATTCCGATCTGTTTGAAATAAAAATACCGGGTACAGTTGAAGAAATCTGGTATGAATCGTCCTTCGACCGGCGAAAAATTCAAGGCTGGATATGCAAGCCACCGGATTTTGACCCCGCGAAAAAATATCCGCTTATTCTTGAGATCCATGGAGGCCCGTTTGCTGCCTATGGCCCCTGGTTTTCAGCGGAAATACAGTTGTATGCTGCCGCCGGATATGTTGTACTCTATACAAATCCAAGAGGTAGTACTTCGTATGGGGAGGAATTTGGCAACCTGATCCATCATGCATACCCGGGAAATGATTTTGACGACCTGATGTCGGGGGTGGATGCAGTTATTGAGAAAGGGTATATCGATCCCGAAAACCTGTTTGTAACAGGCGGAAGCGGAGGAGGGGTACTCACGGCATGGATTGTGGGGCATACCAATCGGTTTAAAGCAGCCGTAGTGGCAAAACCCGTTATCAACTGGTACAGTTTTGTGTTGTATGCCGATGGCCCAGCGTTTTTTTATAAATATTGGTTCCCTGGTCTTCCGTGGGAAAATGTTGAGCATTATATGAAACGCTCTCCAATCTCCTATGCAGGTAATGTAAAAACGCCCACGATGGTACTTACAGGAGAATCAGACTATCGGACGCCCATTGCTGAAACCGAGCAATATTATACCGCACTGAAACTGAATAAGGTGGAATCAGCCATGGTTCGAATTCCCGGATCCGGTCATGGAATCGCTTCCCGGCCCAGCAACCTTATCGCCAAAGTGGCCTATATTTTGGGTTGGTTCGAAAAATACCGATAATTGAATGATGGAATATTGATATCAAACGGGTATTTGGTAAAACATAACAATTTTAAAATTGACACATGAAAATTATTCGAAGCATTTTCCGGATCATAAACTATAAAACGTTCATAATCACAATTTTGTCTATTGCCTCTACATATTTATGCCTTAGATTCAATATTGTGGCTAATCTACCCTTAACCCTTGTAGGTATTGCCATTGTTTTTCCTGTAGTTTTTTCTATCGATAGCGCCTACAAACGTAGGGAACGCGCACTGGCTTTAATCGGTGACATCAAAGCGCATTCCTTGTCGTTGATCCAGGCATCCTCAGACTGGATTGATCCTAAAGACCAGGAGTTTAAAATTCGTATCAAAGCAAAATTAATAGAGATATACGCCGGTATTCGAACACTATTTACAGCTGAAAGCAGTGATGCTAAAAAACATGAGAGTGACCTTTATGACAGTCTGAATGAATTGTCTGTAATGCTACAGGAATTTAGAAAATTTGGCCTGGTTGCCGGCGAAGTATCAAGGGTAAGTCAGTATATCAGCAAAATTGAAGTAGCCCTGGAAAGTTTAAAGGTGATCTATCATTATCGTACTCCAGTAACTTTAAGAGCGTATAGTAAAGTGTTTATATATAGCTTTCCAATATTGTATGGTCCTTATTTTGTATTTGTATCAAAGGATTATACAATTGGTTTGGAATTTATGATGCCGGTTGTGTTCAGCTTCATTCTGGTAAGTCTTGACAATATCCAGGATCACCTTGAGAATCCCTTTGACCAGGTTGGGGAAGACGATATTAAATTTGATGTGGAAGAATTTTCAGAAATGATTGATTAGGAAGGGAAAATGCACATCATAATGGTTTATATATCAAAACTACCTAGCTAAACAATTATGAAAAAGGTGTATCGATTTGCTGGAATTGTTCTATGGGTTTTATCGGTGTTAATGGTATATCTATCATATAAAACGGGAGGAATGCCACCGGGTATAACTGGGATTGGGTTCCTGGTGATAGGATGGGTGTTTTTAAGAAAAAGCAGGGAAGAAGAATGAAAAAAATATACTCCATTGTTATAATTTCCATTGCTTTTCAAACCGGGGCATTTCCGCAGGATAAAATGCAATGGTTTAACGATGCCAAACTAGGGATCTTTATCCATTGGGGGATCTATTCGGTAAATGGTATCGATGAATCCTGGTCATTTTATAATAACTATATCTCCTATCCTGATTATATAAAACAGCTTGAGGGTTTTACAGCCGCTAATTATGACCCGGTTGCATGGGCTGAATTAATTGAAAATAGTGGTGCGAAATATGCAGTAATAACAACCCGGCACCATGATGGAGTTGCATTGTGGGACACAAAATACGGCAATCTAAATGTGGTGCAAAATACCCCGGCAAAAAGAGACCTGATAGATCCTTTTGTAAAAGCATTGCGCAAAAGGAACCTGAAAGTTGGGTTGTACTACTCCCATTCCGATTGGTCCCATCCTGATTATGATCAATTTCGTAGTGATTCGTTGCGATATAAAAATGACCCCGAACGATGGAACCGGTTTCTGGTGTATCGCAAAGGACAATTGCGCGAATTAAATAAACAATTCAAACCCGATTTGTTTTGGTTTGATGGTGATTGGGAGCATAGTGCAGAAGAATGGCAATCGGGAAATATCCGGAATATGTTGTTGAAAGATAATCCTAATTCTATTCTTAATTCAAGGTTAAACGGTTTTGGGGATTATGAAACCCCCGAACAGGGAGTTCCTGTACATCCGCCCAAAGGCACCTGGGAATTGTGCATGACCATGAATGACTCCTGGGGTTACCAGGGTAATGATAAAAACTATAAAACTCCCTACCAGGTGATCCGGATATTTGCTGACGTTGTAGGCATGGGAGGCAATTTACTCCTCGATATCGGTCCGAAAGCTGACGGAACCATCCCTGAAGAACAACAGCAAATGCTTAAGGAACTGGGAAAATGGACTCGAAAACATGATGAAGCACTATTTGGAACCGTTGGGGGTATTCCACCAACTCACTTTTACGGGCCAACTACATTATCAAAGAATAAAGAAATCCTCTATTTGTTTATTCCGCATAAACCCAACGGGCCGATCGTGGTTAAAGGATTAAACAATGAAATCAACAGGATACGAATTGTTGGAGATGGCACGAAATTAACCTGGAAAGTGATGATGAAACAGTATTGGAGCAAAACTCCCGGGTTGCTATACATCGATGTGCCAGAAGATAAGGCAGACCAATATATGACGGTGATTGCCGTTCAGCTTAAAGGTTCGATTGATCTGTATAAGGGAGAAGGAAATATTATTGAAAGTAATTAGTATTTAATTGACATTTAAGTGGGTTAGAAAATCGATAACTAAATTATTAAAACATTGTTAAATATTATCCATAAAAACTATGAGTAAACAAAATGATTCACGTCGTTCGTTCATTAAAAAAGTGGGCGGAGTTGGAGCTGGAGTTCTGGCCGGTTTCACTGCCAGTGCTAACAACATTTTATCTGATCCGGACCATAACGCGCCCCGGCTCGCCAGTGCTCAATACATGGGCGATTTTGCAGCACCCAAATTAGAGACAGTTCGTTGCGCTTTTATTGGTGTTGGAGCCCGCGGGTCGGGCCATGCACGACAGATCGCAGAGATCGAAGGTACCGAAGTTGTCGCAATAAGTGATTTATATGAAGACCTGGCAGAGAAATCAGCTGTAGCATGTGGGGAAAAAGGAGATGGAAACCGTCATAAAAATATTGCCCTTTATCATGGTGGTGAAAACCTGTGGAAGAATATGCTGGAGGAGGTTAAACCTGATGTGGTTTTTATTGCTACTCCCTGGGATTTACATGCACCAATGGCAATCGAAGCAATGAACCTGGGTGCCCATGCCTTTGTGGAAGTACCCATTGCTGTGACTCTTAAAGAAATGTGGGCAATTATTGATACCTCCGAAAAAACAAAAAAACACTGCATGATGATGGAGAATGTCAATTACGGGAGGGATGAATTGATGTATCTCAATATGTGCCGGAAGGGTGTTATAGGTGAAATTCTTCATGGGGAGGCCTCATATATTCATGAATTGCGGGGGCAAATGAATGAAGTGGAAAGGGGTACAGGTTCATGGCGAACCTATCAATACGCCAAACGAAATGGTAATCTTTACCCAACTCATGGATTAGGACCGGTCGCGCAATACATGAACCTTGCAAGAAGCGAGGACAATTTTTCCAGACTGGTGTCATTTTCCTCACCGGGGTTAGGTCGCAATAGCTACGCGAAACAACATTTCGACAAAGACCATAAATGGAACCAATTGGATTTTAAAGGTGGCGATATCAATACCTCTATTATCAAAACTACTTTAGGACGTACCATTATGGTTCAGTGGGATGAAACCAGTCCCCGTCCATACACACGCTTAAACCTCATCCAGGGAACAAAAGGTACGTTGGCTGGATTCCCGACTCGTATTGCTCTGGAAGGTGGAGTTGAGGGAGCAACAGAATCTCATCATGAATGGGCTCAGGGAGACCAACTGGATGCGATGTATGAGAAATATGATCATCCGCTTTACAAGCGGTTGGGAGAACTTGCAAAAAAAATGGGAGGCCATGGAGGCATGGATTTTATTATGCGTTATCGAATCATTGAGTGTCTGCAAAATGGATTACCAATTGACCAGAACGTATATGAAGGCTGTTTCTGGAGTGCGGTAGGTCCGTTGAGCGAAGCATCAGTAGCTCAAAATGGAACTCCCCGGGAATTTCCTGATTTCACAAGGGGAGCATGGAAAAATACGAACCCCCTTGAGATAGTTATGTAATAACGATTGATTGCAAACGTGAGTATTCAAATAACAAATGTTGAGGTAAAAGATATCCGTTTTCCAACCAGTAAATCATTGGATGGTTCCGATGCAATGAACCCTGATCCTGATTATTCGGCTGCGTATGTTATTCTAAAAACCAACCATCCCGATGGGCTGGAAGGACATGGTTTGACCTTTACCATTGGCAGGGGCAATGAACTGTGTGTTCAAGCCATCAAATCTTTATCCTATCTGATAGTGAATAAAACACTCGAGTCGTTTACAGCTAACATGGCCGATTTCTGGAGGTTGATTACCGGAGACAGCCAGCTTCGATGGCTTGGTCCTGAAAAGGGCGTGATCCACCTTGCAACAGGGGCAATTGTGAATGCTGTATGGGACTTGTATGCCAAGTCAGAAGGAAAACCCCTTTGGAAACTCATTTCAGATATGACACCCGAACAGATAGTGGGTTGTATTGATTTTACTTATATTACAGATGTCATTACCCCCCAGGAAGCCATATCTATGCTTTCAGAATTGGAGGAAAGTAAACATGAAAGAGAAGCCTATCTTCATGAAAAGGGATATCCATCATATACCACATCAGCTGGATGGATGGGATATTCGGATGATAAAATAAGAAGATTATGCCGTGAATCGATTGATGCCGGATGGGAGCATGTGAAGATGAAAGTAGGATCCAATATTGAGGATGATGTTCGGAGGGCTGCCATTATCCGCGAAGAAATCGGACCGGAACGAAAATTGATGATGGATGCTAACCAGAAATGGGATGTGAATGAGGCCATCATTAATATGAAAATGTTAAGCCAGTTTGATCCCTGGTGGATTGAGGAGCCTACCAGTCCTGATGATGTACTGGGACACGCTAAAATCCGGAAGTCAATTCATCCCTTAAAAGTTGCTACAGGAGAGCATTGCCAGAATCGGGTAATATTCAAACAACTCATGCAAGCGGGCGCTATCGACTTTTGCCAGATTGACAGCTGCAGGGTAGGTGGAGTGAATGAGGTCCTTGCCATTTTGTTAATGGCAGCGAAATTTGATATTCCTGTTTGCCCGCATGCAGGAGGCGTAGGATTGTGTGAATATGTACAGCATCTGTCGATGATCGATTATATTTCCATTAGTGGCAAACTTGAAAACAGGATGATCGAATATGTAGATCACCTGCATGAGCATTTCATTGATCCGGTAACCATTAAAATCGGGTGCTACATGCCACCTATGATGCCCGGCTATAGTATCGAAATGAAAGAAGCGTCTTTGGAAGGATATCAGTTTCCTGAAGGAGAAGAGTGGGAAGAAACTACCACTCAGGAAAAAAAGATAGCAAAATGAATATCGAATATCGATTAACGAATTATGATTTTTTCGCGTTCGACAATCAAAGAAAGACTATAAGGTTGCTGTTGGCTGTATTCTGTTGGAAGAGTAAAAAGGGTTTTCAAAATATGACATGAAAGTTATGATTCTAAAACAATAATTAAATGAACCATTTAAATAATAAAGTTTCAGTAATCACAGGAGGCGGTAGCGGTATTGGAAAGGCCATAGCGATGAAATTTGTTGTAGCAGGAAGTTATGTTCATGTTCTGGAAAAGAATGTAGTCGATGCAGCCAATTTGGAAAATGAGATTGCTGGCGAAAATGGTAAAGTGGAAATCCATATTTGTGATGTATCCATACAAGAAAATGTTGTTGATGTAATTAAAAAGATATCTTCAGAAAACCCAATCGATATTTTAGTAAACAATGCCGGTATTGCCCATGTAGGAAATCTGGAAGGTACATCCGAAAAAGATATGGACCTGCTATTTGGTGTTAACGTGAAAGGGGTTTACAATAGCATGCTTGCATCTATTGGGGGAATGGTTAAAAATGGGGGAGGAGTCATTCTAAATATGGCTTCGATTGCTGCTACAGTAGGTATTTCAGATCGTTTTGCGTATTCCATGACCAAAGGAGCTGTACTCACTATGACTTACTCAGTTGCAAAGGATTACGTCGATAAGGGGATCCGGTGCAATTGTATTTCACCTGCCAGGATCCACACTCCTTTTGTAGATGGTTTTATTAAGAAAAACTATCCCGGAAAAGAAGAGGAGATGTTTAAATCTTTGTCAGCTACACAACCCATAGGGAGGATGGGTGAGCCGGAAGAAGTGGCAAGCCTGGCATTATTCCTATGCTCCGATGAAGCTTCCTTTATTACGGGAACAGACTATCCCCTGGACGGTGGGTTTATAAAGTTGAATGGATAGTAACAAAGTATCGTCATTCTGAGGAATCGAAGAATCTGTAACTAAATTCATAAAAAATACATATAGATTCTTCACTTTGTTCAGAATGACGTATTCACTTTTGTGAATGCCTGAAGTTAAAATATGATTTAATATTTTGATCATTGAATGGTAATAAAATTAAATTAATCTATGAAATTATTTCGATTTGGTGAAAAAGGGAGAGAAACCCCGGGAGTTATTTTAAAAGATGCAAAACTTAATATCAGTCCCTTTGGGGAAGATTTCGATGAATCATTTTTTGGTTCAGATGGGATTCCCCGGTTAAAGGAATGGGTGGCATCACACTACAAGGAATGTGAACTTGTGGGAGATGATACACGCCTGGGACCTCCAATCGCAAATCCTTCAAAGATCATTTGTGTAGGGCTGAACTATGCCAGCCATGCCAGAGAGAGTGGTATGGAAATTCCTTCAGAGCCCGTATTGTTTTTTAAATCCACAACAGCAATTATGGGGCCCAATGACGATCTGATAATTCCAAAAGGTAGCCAAAAAACCGATTGGGAAGTGGAACTTGCCATTGTGATTGGGCAATGTGCCAGCTATGTTCCAATATCAAAGGCTATGGATTATATCGCAGGCTATATGCTTCACAACGACTACTCTGAGAGAACTTTTCAACTGGAGCAGGGAGGACAATGGGTAAAGGGTAAAAGCGCCGATACATTTGCCCCCATCGGTCCGTATCTTGTAACAACCGATGAGTTATCCGATCCCGGTAACCTCGGATTATGGCTTAAAGTTAATGGAAAGCAGATGCAGAAAAGCAATACGTCCGATATGGTTTTTGATGTTCCCCATCTGGTTAGTTACATCAGCCAGTTTATGACCCTTCTCCCGGGAGATATCATTTCCACAGGTACCCCATTTGGTGTAGGATTGGGCCTGGATCCACCCTGCTATCTGAAACCAGGTGACATTGTTGAACTGGGTGTTGACGGCTTAGGAACTTCGCAGCAGAAAGTGGTTTCTTACGAATCTACATTGTAAAATGAGGATAGATGCCCATCAGCATTTCTGGCAATTCGATCCGGTGCGGGACACCTGGATTGATGAATCAATGCGGATAATCCAGAGGGATTTTATGCCAAAAGACCTTCAATCTGTATTGCTCAAAAATGGAATCGACGGGTGTGTTGCAGTACAAGCTGAACAATCTGAGAATGAAACAGAATTTTTACTTGGCCTGGCTGAAGAACACACCTTTATCAAAGGAATTGTGGGTTGGGTTGATCTTAAAAATCCATTGGTGGAGGAAAGACTTGTATTTTATTCCCAAAAACCACATTTCAAGGGCGTAAGACATATCGTGCAAGCAGAACCAGATGATTTCATGCTGGATAAGGATTTCCAAAGAGGTATTAGTTACCTCCAGCCGCTTGGGCTAACCTATGATATACTGGTTTATCCTAAGCAATTACCGGCTGCTATTCAACTCGTCGAAAATTTTCCAGAGCAATCCTTTGTAATCGATCACATTGCAAAACCTGAAATCAGGGATAGGAAGATGGAGCCCTGGAAGAAACAAATTAAAGAGATTTCCCTGGCAAAAAATGTATATTGTAAATTGTCAGGAATGGTAACTGAAGCCAACTGGATGAGTTGGAAGGACTCTGAACTTATTCCTTACATGGATGTTGTATTTGAATTTTTTGGTGCGGATCGGATCATGTTTGGTTCCGACTGGCCGGTTTGCAACCTTGCTGGTTATTACAGTCAGGTAATTAAGTTAGCCGAAGATTACTGTACACAATTTGATGAAAGTACCAGAACAGGAATTTTTGGTGTAAATGCAGTGAATTTTTATAAACTTGACTAGAGATGATCTATAAATTTCAGGCCTTATTTCTACTGACGATCCTTTTGAACTTCTTTGCATGTTCAGAAATTAATGAAACCCAGGAGTTGAAAATATGGTATAATCAACCCGCATCTGACTGGAACCATGCTTTGCCTGTTGGAAACGGACGGTTGGGTGCGATGGTGTTTGGTGATCCGGGCCATGAACGAATTCAGCTAAACGAAGACTCCATGTGGCCTGGCGGGCCTGATTGGGGTGATTCCAAAGGAACGCCGGAAGATCTGAAATATATCCGTGGCCTGTTGGATAAAGGAAATGTACATGAAGCTGATAAAGAAATTGTCGAACGGTTTTCCTATAAAAGCATTGTACGATCACATCAAACCATGGGTGACCTTTTTCTTGATTTCGGTGAAGCTGAGGTTACTGATTACAAAAGATGGTTGAGTTTTGATTCGGCAATGGTGACCACGCAATATAATGTAGGCAACGCATGGGTCCGTGAGAGGGTATTCAGCTCCAATCCTGATCAGGTACTGGTAGTGGAACTTTCTACCAATGCCATAAATGGACTGGATTTTTCCCTTGCATTGTCACGGCCCGATGATGAAGGTATTCCAACAGTATCTCTAAGCTCACCATCATTTAATGAACTTTCGATGCAAGGAGAAGTTACACAGCATAAGGGGAAACGTGGATCGAAACCACTCCCAATAGATTACGGTGTAAAATTTGAAACCCGTTTAAAAGTTATGAATAACGGGGGAAGTATCGTAACACAAGAAAATAAACTCATCCTGTCGGGTATTCAACATGCAACCATCTACATTGTAGCAAATACATCGTATTACCATGAAGATTATGTTGCTGAAAATGAACAAAACCTCCAGGCTCTGGATGGTAAATCATTTGATAATATCCTAATTGATCATGTCCGGGACTACCAGATGTTATTTCATCGGGTTAATTTGAACCTGGGAGGTTCAGCGATGGATACTATTCCTACCGATGAACGAATTGTACGTGTAAAAAACGGGCAGGACGATCCCGATCTGATCGCGAAAATGTTTCAGTATGGACGATACCTGCTGATTTCAAGCTCGCGTCGGGGTACAAATCCTGCCAATCTGCAAGGGTTATGGAATGAACACATCAATGCTCCCTGGAATGCAGATTACCATCTGAATATTAACCTGCAAATGAACTATTGGCCGGTGGAAGTAGCGAACCTGAGTGAATGCCACCAGCCACTGTTGGATTATATCGATCGGTTGATCGTACGAGGCAGGAGAACGGCCCGGGATCAATACGGTATGAACGGAGCAGTGGTGCACCATGCAAGCGACCTTTGGGCGGCACCCTGGATGCGGGCGGAGCAGGCTTATTGGGGTAGCTGGATCCATGGTGGTGGCTGGCTGATGCAGCATATGTGGGAGCACTACAGGTTTACGCAAGATACTCTGTTTCTTAAAAACCAGGCATACCCGGCAATGAAAGCCATTGCTGAATTTTACATGGATTGGATTGTAGAAGATGAAAATGGATATTTATTTTCATATCCTGAAACTTCTCCCGAAAATTCCTACATCTCTTCCGATGGGAATCCCGCAGCAATTGTGAAAGGAAGTGCAATGGGGCAGCAGATTATAGCAGAGGTATTTGATCATGTGATCCGTGCATCTGAAATTTTAGGAATCGAAGATGAATTTACCTTGGAATTGGTCCAAAAAACGAAATTATTAAGATCGGGTACCGTGTTAGGAGAGGATGGAAGGTTGCTGGAATGGGACAAAGAATATTCTGAAGCTGAAGAAGGACACCGGCATATGTCGCATTTGTATGCCCTGCACCCCGGGAATGCGATAACCCCGCAAACACCGGAATTATTTGAAGCAGCAAAAAAGTCGTTGCAGTATCGCCTTGATCATGGTGGTGCCGGAACCGGGTGGAGCCGGGCGTGGCTGATCAATTTTTCTGCCCGGTTACTCAATCCGGAAGCTGTGAGTGAAAATATCAACTTGTTTTTACAAAAATCAACCGCGGACAATTTGTTCGATATGCATCCTCCATTTCAAATTGATGGAAATTTTGGATTTACTGCCGGGATTGCAGAAGCACTCCTCCAATCTCAAAATGATGTCATTCAGATATTGCCCGCGTTGCCAAAAGAGTGGGTGAATGGTAGTGTTAAGGGATTACGCGTCCGGGGTGGTTTTGAAGTTGATATTAATTGGGCAAACAATAAACTAAAAGAATTAACTATATTGTCAATCAGCGGTAAATCTGGAACCATTCGGTATGGAGTTAAAGAAGCTTCGTTTGAGTTGAAAGTAGGTGACAGGATTCAATTCGGGCCGGATTTACGAATGAGGTAATGATACACCGATATGTGGTGGGATGATAGAGACGTATCTTTGCTGTTGTTATTGCCGGAGTTATTCAGATAATACTCGGTTTGCTAAAAGCCGGAGTTATTGGTTATTACTTTCCATCCTCCGTTATTAGAGGAATGCATGGCGGTATTGGAATAGTAATTACCCTAAAACAGATACCGCATGCTTTTGGGTATGATAGTGACTTTGTGAGCTTGTTTTCAAAACTTCCGGTATACCAAAACAGGTACTTATTATCAAATTATTAAGAAATTGTTAACATTTAGTCCATCGGTAGTATTTAGAATGTATTTTTATTTCTTTGTGAAAAATTAACATTATTTATTAGCAATGAAATTTAGTACTGCGCTGGTAGTTATAGTTTTTGGTGCTTTTGATGTCTTTGCCCAGGATCTATCAAATAATACATTTGGCAATGGCATCCGAATGATGACCAGGGACTCGACATTGTCGTTAAAATTTGGCCTTCGATTCTCAACCTTATATGAAGGATTCTATAGTAAGGAGACAAAAAATTATACTGACAATTTACTGATCAGAAGGTTCAGACTTAAATTTGATGGTCATGCAGTTTCGCCTAAACTAATTTACAAAGTGGAGATAGGCGTATCAAACAGGGATATTGGTGGTATAGATGCAAATACCAATGGAGCTCCGCGATTACTATTGGATGCCGTTTTAAAGTGGAATTTTGCAGGAAATTTTATTTTGTGGTTTGGGCAGACAAAGTTACCGGGAAACCGGGAAAGGGTAATATCATCTCAGAAATTACAATTTGTTGATCGCAGCCTACTCAATTCAAGAATTAATCTTGATCGGGATAAGGGATTACAGTTGCATTATCACCATAATTGGGGCAAAGCGATAGTTCGTGAAATTGTTTCCATTTCAAAAGGGGAAGGGCGAAACATTACTATTAAAAATAAGGATGGCTACGACTTTACAGGAAGGATAGAGCTACTTCCTATGGGGTTATTTTCGCAGAAAGGAGATTATTTCGAAGCAGATATAGCCCGGGAGCCCAAACCAAAACTTGCTTTGGGGATTACCTATGATAACAATGTTGGAGCCGAACGATCCAGAGGGCAGCTGGGCCCCTGGTTGAACGAATCAAGAAATTTGAGTACCTGGTTTGCAGATGCAATTTATAAGCACAATGGTTTTTCAGCACTGGCCGAATATGCCGACCGTCAAACAGAAGGTAGTGCGGCTGTAAAAACAGACAGCGCAGGAACCGTAACCCAGGCTTTTTATACCGGAAGGGCTTTTGTTGGTCAAATTGCATATCTATTTAAGAACAATTTTGAAATAGCTGGAAGGTACTCCATGCTACAACAGGATCCTGATACCCAGCGGGAAGACATTACACAATATACTTTCGGGATTTCAAAATATATTGTTGGGCACAGTCTTAAAGTCCAGTCTGATGTCACTTTGCAAGAAGTAGTAAACTTCCCTGATCTGTGGATGATTCGGTTTCAGGTGGAAATGGCTTTTTGATATTAAATAATCTGATGAGTGAAAACAAATGTCTAATTTCATTGTTTTTTAGAATACCATTCCGGCGTACCAAACCATTCGTCCATTTCCTTTTCAAAAGGCTCATAGATCTCCGGGGGTTCGGGTATTTTCCCCAAATCATTCGTTTCAACCATCCATGCGTCCAGGGTTCCCCGAAGGCGGGCCAATGCCTCCCTGTGCAGGGAATCGTCTGACACAGCAAGATTGTTTATTTCATAAGGATCATTTTCGGTATCATAAAGAAGCTCTGGAGGCAGGGGTTCCATCAGTTCAGCGGCAGCGCCCGTTAATTCTCCTTTGGCATAAAGTTTGCGCATCAGCGGTTTTACTAAAAAACACTTTTCCTTGTACCGGTTAAGTGAAGCAAAACCTTCTCCGGGAATAAAATTTCGAATATAGTGATATCGTTTTTCACGGACCGACCGGATACGGTTTACCGTTTCATCGATACGGTCACGTGCACTTATTGCATAAGTTCTTGGAGAGTCTGCATTTTCACCAAAAAAGATGTTACTCTGCATACCTTCGGGTTTAGGGATACCAGCAATGGATAATGTAGTGGCGGTAATGTCCAGCAAGCTAATAACCTCCTCATTTACACCTCCTGGAGAATACTGAGGAGGAGCAGGGAAATTTTTGGGCCAATAAATTATCATAGGCACATGTATGCCAGAATCCCATAACCAATGGATTCCCCGGGCTTCCAAACGTCCGTTATCTGCAAAGAAAATCACAATTGTATTATCTGCTAATCCATCTTTACGTAACTGCTCCAGGATTATACCCACACCTTTATCCATACCAGAAACAGAATTCAGGTACCGCGCCCATTCCTGCCTGGTAATTTCATGATCTGGATAGTATGGAGGAGGAGTTACGTTATCAGTTGTTGCTATCTTTTCATGTTCGTCTTCCCCTACCCATTTCACCCGCTCCTTTTCTGCTGATTTGCGATCATAGATATCATATTCAGCTTCGGGTGTATTGATTTGTGCAAAAAATGGCTGGTTATTTTTTAATTCTTCCCAACTTTCTGATTGATAGATTGGTCCTTCGTTGACAAAGTTCAGATCAAGCTTTCCTGTTCCTACCACTTTCCCGTCAATTGTTTTAATGTTTGAAGTAAAATACCCAACATCTTCTAACCTATGAGTGATGGGCCTGATTCCATCAGGAAGTCTAAAATTATCTTCACGGTGCGATCGCATATTGTGCGTATCGGTAGATGTCTGGTACATTCCGGTCATAAATGCAGATCGGCTGGGCGCGCAAACCGGAGATGTTGAGAATACATGTGTGAAACGAACCCCTTTTTCAGCAAGTGCATCTAAATTTGGTGTAGATACATTCAGAGCACCATAACATCCAAGATCAAGATCAAAATTCTCCCCTACGATCCAAAGAATATTTGGTTGGGTGTTTGTTGATTGATCCTTAGTTTTCTTCCCGTTGCAACCAACAAGAACTAAATAGAGTAATAAGATAATTCGAGATTTCATATTGTACTTCAGATCATTTTATGTAGAACCAAAATAATCAATATAGCTTGAATTCTAGGATGTATTTTTAAATAGTTTTATATTCCATTTTGGTGGTTTTGGAATGTATGAATGATAGACTAGTAGAGTGATAAAATGTGAGAATGTGAAAATGTGAGAATGTGAAAATGAAAGAATGATAAAATGAGAGAATGATAAAATGGTAGCTGATGACTGAAAAAGAAAAATTTATTGAGAAATTAAAAAAGAGGACCAGAAAATTTGCAGTTAATATAATTAATTTTTGCAATTCACTAGAAAAATGCAAGGCGTCTTCCGTTATTACGTATCAAATCGTGAAAGCTGCAACCTCGATCGGGGCTAACTATCGTGCAGCATGCCGGGCAAGATCAAAAGCGGAGTTTTTTAGCAAAATTTGTATAGTTGTAGAGGAAATAGATGAATCAGAATACTGGTTGGAGATAATTGATCAAGCTGATTTGTCTGAAGATAGAAAAGAATTACTAAGACTCTTAAAAGAATCTAACGAAATTACTAAGATTATGTCTTCAGCTAAAAATTCAACTTACGGAAATAAAAATTAATTTGAACATACACATTTAGGCATTCAATCATTCACACATTCAATCATTGAAATACTCAATCATTAGAATACAATGGATTTAGAAATAAAAGACAAAGTATACATAATATCAGGGGGCTCAAAAGGCATTGGCGAAGGAGTAACCAGGACCATAGTGGCTGAGGGAGGTATCCCGGTGATTGCCACAAGGTCAAGCGAAGCTACCATCAGGATTTCCAAAGAGCTGAATAATAATTCTAAAAAACACCATTATGTTATTGGGGACTTACGTGATTCTGGAAACTGTAAAAAAGTAATCGATGAAACAGTGGAAAAATTTGGCCGGATTGATGGCATTGTGAATAATGCAGGAGTAAATGATGGAGCAGGGTTGGAAGCAGGTCCTGAAGCTTTTCGAAAATCAATTGATCTCAATCTATACCACTATTACGACCTGGTGCACTATGCATTGCCATATTTAAAAAAGACGGAAGGTTCTATTGTAAATATCAGTTCGAAAGTTGCATTGACAGGGCAGGGGGGTACCTCGGGATATGCTGCTGCCAAAGGTGCACAACTGGGGCTGACACGGGAGTGGGCAGCAGCTTTGCTCAAATATTCGATACGGGTAAATGCAATTATCCCGGCGGAAGTAATGACACCATTGTACCGAAACTGGCTCAATACATTTGAAAATCCTGCACAAAAAGAGTCGGAAATTAAATCAAAAATACCCCTGGAACAGCGAATGACAACAACGGAAGAGATTGCCTCAATGGTTGTTTTTCTGCTTTCGCCAAGGTCCTCCCATACAACAGGCCAGATCATTACCGTGGATGGAGGTTATGTACACCTTGACCGTTCTTTGACCTAGTAAAAAGATGAGTAATAAAAAAACACCCCTATTTCCTTTCATTTTGATCACCAGCCTGTTTCTGATGTGGGGCCTGGCAAACAATATGACGGACACGTTATTGGCGGCATTTAAGAAAATCATGAGCATGACTGATTTTCAGACCTCCTGGATCCAGATTGCTTTTTATGGGTCTTACTTTTGCCTGGCACTTCCGGCAGCGATCCTGATTAAAAAATTCAGCTATAAAACCGGGATCCTTCTTGGGCTGGGAATGTTCATTGCCGGAGCGCTATTGTTCTATCCGGCAAGTATTACTGCGCAGTACGGCCATTTCCTTGCAGCCCTGTTCATTTTGGCAGGTGGTTTATCCATTCTTGAAACTACGGCCAATCCCTACATCCTTGCACTGGGCCCGGAGACAACAGCAACACGGCGGTTAAACCTGGCGCAGTCATTTAATCCCATAGGATCCATCATTGGCGTTGCTCTTAGCAAAGTGTATATTCTTTCCAGCCTTAACAAGGCCGGCGCCTCGGCACGGTCTTCCATGTCGTCAGGCGCGTTAAATAAAATTCAGTCGGAGGAATTGGCAGCCGTAATGGGACCCTATGTGGGGGTAGCAGTCCTGCTAATATTTTTGTGGATTACAATTGCATGGGTCAAAATGCCTGTTGCATCCGATACTTCAAAAACGATTGACTTAAAAAGTACATTAAATCGTCTTATGAGGAATAAAAACTATGTTTTGGGTGTAATAGCACAATTTTTTTATGTGGGCGCCCAAATAGGCATATGGTCATTTACCATCCGGTATGTAATGCAGGAATTAAAGGTTAATGAAGAACAGGCTTCCAATTACTACCTGGCAGCCTTAATCCTGTTCACCCTGTCACGGTTTATCAGCACATTCCTCATGAAGTTTGTCGCACCGGGCAAACTATTAATTATTGCATCCTCACTGGCGGCAATTTGCACCTTTATTGTTATTATCAGCCATGGGGTTATTGGTGTTTACGCCCTGATTGCTATTTCCGGAAGTATGTCATTGATGTTTCCCACCATATTCGGGCTGGCTTCCCGGGGCCTTGGAGTTGATACAAAACTGGGAGGATCCGGGCTGATCATGGCTATTTTAGGTGGGGCTGTGCTTACAGCCGTTCAGGGACAGGTATCGGATATGACAGGAAGTATTAATATGGCTTTCATCGTTCCTTTTCTGTGTTTTGTGGTTGTCATTATTTTTGGTGTTGTAGCAAAGAAACCGGTAATGGAAAATGAAAATTGAACGCTATTGTTTTACCCTGGATCTGAAAGAGGATGATGAAAGCATTTCCCGCTATCGAAAATACCATCAAAAAATCTGGCCGGAAATCACCAGTTCGATCAGGGATTCCGGAATCATAGATATGGAGATCTATTTATCGGGAAACCGTTTATTCATGATCATGGAAACCGATGAGTCTTTTACATTCGACCGGAAGGCAAAGATGGATGCTGACAACCCAAAGGTTGTGGAATGGGAAAACGAAATGGCAGCGTTTCAAAAACCAGTGAAATGGGCAAAAAAGGATGGAAAATGGACACTCATGGAAAAAATATTTGGCCTGGAAGAAAACGGATGAAGTAATTATAATGGAATTTAAATCAAACTCATGTGGATCGAATCATACTGCTAAGCAAGTATTCTTGCATATGAATAACATTCAAATTAATAGTCCCGGATAC
>CAZONK010000029.1:0-21137 GCA_964581095.1 uncultured Roseivirgaceae bacterium | reverse complement strand
CACGCCGTTTCCCAAGAATTTCACTTAGTTTTTCTTTCGTGGCTCCTTTATTTTCAGCCTCGTAGATTTTCTTGTAAAAATCATTCTTAAGCAACCGGACAGGTGTAAGCTTTTTCATTGTTAAAATTGTATCACCCTCTTCCGATTCAACAATTGATTTTTTGAATTTATTGTGGGCCGATGATTCTACACTTGCAGCAAACCGGCTTCCAATCTGAACGCCCTCGGCTCCTAAAGCAAAAGCTGCCAACATTGCTTCTCCTGAACCAATTCCTCCAGCTGCAATTACAGGTATCCCTAACGCTTTAGCTACCATCTACCATGGGGATAAGGCATAAGGTAAGTGGTTTCTTCCCTTCCATTGTGGCCACCTGCTTCAAATCCTTGTCAACTACTGCGTCAACACCTGCCATTTGAGCATTAAGGGCAAAACGGACACTTGAAACCACATGAACCACGATGAGTCCCTTCGATTTTAACACAGATGTCCATTTTGCAGGGTTACCGGCAGAGGTAAACACAATTTTTACTCCTTCATCAATCAATACAGAAATGATTTGTTCCATATCAGGATAGAGCAATGGCACGTTAACTGTAAAGGGTTTACCGGAGGAATTTTTGAATTTTACTATATGTTCACGGAGGGTATCAGGATGCATTGATCCTGCTCCAATTATTCCAAATCCACCTGCATTGCTTATCGCAGCCGCTAGTTTCCATCCACTGCACCAGCGACCATCCCTGCCTGGATAATCGGGACCTTTATACCGAATAAATTTGAAACCCTGTTTTTCATTTTCATTTCTTATAATTTATTCAATATTAAATATTCTGGTAACCTTTTTAATAACTTTGCTGGTCCAAAATGCAGCAACTACTTGTAAAATTCCTGATCTGGAGGATCAAGCATATCAGCGACAGAAATTTTATTATTATTCTGGCGGCATTTGTAGGTATAATTTCAGGACTTGCAGCAGTTGTATTGAAGCAATCGGTTTATTACCTGCATCATTTTCTTGTTAGCGATTTTGATTTACAATATGCCAACTACCTTTATTTTTTATATCCGTTAATAGGAATTTTAATAACGGTTTTCATTACAAATTTCTTTTTCAAAGAAAAGCTGGGTCACGGCATTACCGGTATCCTATATGATATTTCCAAGCGAAAAGGAATGGTAAAAGCTTCAAAATCATTTTCAAGAATGATTACAAGTGCCTTTACCGTTGGATTTGGAGGGTCAGTAGGTTTGGAGGCACCCATTGTGGTTACAGGTTCGGCCATTGGATCCAATATAGGCAAACTTGTTCATCTAAATTATAAGCAAAAAACGATTCTTATTGGAAGCGGAGCAGCGGGGGCTATTGCCGGAATATTTAATTCACCTGTAGCCGGAGTGATTTTTGCAATCGAAGTTCTGCTCACAGATGTTACCGTTGCCACTTTTATTCCCTTACTTATCGCTGCAGTTTTTGGTTCTCTTGTATCACTCCTGCTGCTTGGTGAAAACGTACTCTTTACGTTTAAGCAAACTGACCCGTTTTTAGCAGGGGATGTTCCATATTATATCCTTTTGGGCCTGATTGCCGGATTATTTTCGGTGTATTTTACGCGTACTACCTATAGGATGGAAGGAATAATTGCTAAAGTTAAGTCAGATTTTGGAAGGGCAATTATCGGAGGTCTGTCTTTGGGGCTTATAATTTTTGTGTTTCCACCGATCTATGGTGAAGGTTACAATACAATAAAACTGCTTTTGGGGGATAGTACATCTGGAGTTCTTGATGGAAGTATGTTTTTTCATCAAACAGAAAATCAGGCTTTTATTGTTCTTTTTTTAGTCGGTGTTTTATTAATTAAACCTGTTGCTTCAGCCCTAACAATTGGGTCAGGTGGTAGTGGTGGAATATTCGCTCCTTCATTATTTGGTGGAGCCATTCTGGGTTTCATTTTTGCCACTACAGCCAATGCATTCTTTGGGGTGGATCTTTCTGTAAAGAATTTTGTACTGGTTGGTATGAGTGGTGCTATGAGTGGGATATTACACGCGCCGCTTACGGCAATATTTCTGATTGCGGAAATTACCAGCGGTTATACCTTGTTTATACCACTTATGCTTGTGTCTGCAATTGCCTACAATGCTTCAAGCTATTTCGAAAAGTATTCGCTCTACACCAAACATTTGATTGAGAAGGGAGATCTTATACAGGATGACAAAGACAAACTTGTTCTCAGTCAAATTAACCTGCGAAAAATCATTGAAACGGATTTACTGGTTATCCACCCTGAAGCAAGTCTTCATGATCTTGTCCTCCTGGTACAGAAATCGAAACGAAATATTTTCCCGGTTGTAAATGATGAAAATGAACTGCAGGGTGTAGTTACCCTGGACGATATTCGGGAAGTCATGTTTGATCAGGAAACACGTGTAAGCAGCAGGGTTAAATCGTTTATGCGGCGGGCACCTGCGAAAGTTTCTCCTCATGAAAATATGCAATCAATCATGGATAAGTTCGAGATTACCGGTGCCTGGAATCTTCCTGTGATTGAAAATGGAAAATATATTGGATTCCTGTCTAAATCCAGCATTTTTAACTCTTACAGGAAGAAACTTATACGACAACACAAACAGTAAAAAGATAATCTCAAATACTGTTTTAGTATTCTGTACAATATTATAGACATAACCCTTATGATAGTACAAATTTAAAGTGCAGCCATTAAGTGGCTAAAAATGAGAAACTTATCCACAGAAATGTAATACTGAATTATCTTTATAGATCACTGATTTACAGACAGTTATAGGCTAATTGTCCGTTTTTGTGGATAAGTGAACTAAAATGTGGAAAATTTACATAATTGGAATGTCCTGTTAGTGGAGTTAATTTTTCTTTAAATTTTCACAAATATATAGTAAGAAAATTTTGATTCTAAAAAAGTACTAAATCATTTTGAAGGCAACAAAAAAATTTAACCTTGGTTAACTTTTAAGGATCAGCAAATGATGCCTGATATCAATATGTTTGGAATGAAATTGAATAATCCTGTGCCGTTATTGGCGAGAATCTGACTGGAAGCAATATTGGAATAATACAATTACTAAACGAGAATTATTCTTACTTATATTCTGTAATCAATCAGACTATTACCTGGTGTAATTTTCAGATCAGGAGGCTATCTTACTCTTGTTAAGTATATTTAATATTTCATCAAGATATTCACGATTGTTAGCCAACCGTGGTACCTTATTTTGTCCTCCCAGCTTTCCTTTACTCTTTAACCAATCATAAAAAGTACCTCGTGGTGCAACGTGGATCATTGGTTCATGAAGGGCAAGGTCATAAGATCGTTTAGCATCGTAATCTGAGTTTATTTCCCTCAATGATTCATCAAGTAGATTGGTAAAACGTTTGATATCGTCCGGGTCCGTTACAAATTCAATCACCCATTCGTGTCCGCCTTTACTGTTTTCCTCAAGATAGATCGGCCCAGCTGTAAAATTGTCGATCACTGCACCCGTAGCCCGGCATGCTTTGGTAATGGCGTACTCAGCATTTTCTACAATAACTTCTTCACCAAATGCATTAATAAAATGTTTTGTTCGTCCTGTAATCCTGAATCGAAACGGGCTCAGATTAGTAAATCTGATTGTATCTCCTATCATGTAACGCCACAATCCGGCATTTGTAGAAATTATCATTGCATAGTTTTTATCCACTTCTACTTCGCCAAGCGTAAAAGCTTTTGGATTTTCCTCATTAATTTTATCCAAAGGAACAAATTCATAAAAGATGCCATAATCCAACATCAATAGCATATCTCCTGGCTTTTTAAGATCCTGTATCCCAAAGAATCCTTCTGATGCATTGTAAATTTCCACATATCGCATTTTATCAGATGGTACCAGGGACTTAAATAAATCCCTGTAGGGATCAAATGCAACGGCACCATGGAAAAATACTTCCAGGTTTGGCCAGACTTCCAGAATGTTGCTTTTTCCAGTTGTCCTCAATATACTTTGAAGGAGTACAACTGTCCATGTAGGAACACCTGAAATGGTTGAAACATCCTCTTTCGAAGTTACTTCAGTCATTTTCTCAATCTTTTCTTCCCATTTGTCCATCAGGGCAATGTCAAGGCTTGGTGTTCGAACCCACTGTGCCCATAGCGGAAGATTTTGTAGTATGACTGCAGAAACATCGCCATAATAAGAATCGGCGTTAGGGTCGAATTGATTGATCTGATGGCTTCCGCCTATGGCCAAACCCTTCCCCGAAAACATTTCTGAATCGGGATAATTATTCATATATATTGAAATAAGGTCTTTCCCTCCTTTGTAATGACAATCGTCCAGTGATTCCTCGGAAACCGGGATAAATTTACTCCTTGCATTGGTGGTACCTGATGATTTGGCAAACCACTTTATTTCTGATGGCCAAAGAACATTTTGATCACCCTTCATAATACGATCGATATATGGGAAAATTTCTTCGTATGTTACAATGGGAACCCGGCTTTGATATTCCTCGAGAGAGGTGATTGATGCAAAGTCATATTTTTTCCCAAATTCAGTATTTTTTGCAGTAGCAATTAATTTTTTCATTATTTCACTCTGAACATCAAATGGATATTTTAAAAACAAATCGATCTGGTGGATCCGTTTTTTCATAACCCATGAAAGTATTGAATTCAGAAAACTCATATTCAATAAATACTGTAATTATTAATAATTGTAAGATACTTAAAAAGGCAAAGAAACCGGTGGTTGGCAGTTCTACTTATTTCTGGTCCCCTGGTTGCTTTTTCCGTTTCAACTCAAAATTGGTTCCCAGGTAAACCCTTCGTACTTGTTCATCTGCTGCTAATTCTTCAGCGGTACCTGATTTGAGTAATTTGCCTTCAAACATCAAATATGCACGGTCAGTTATAGAGAGGGTTTCCTGCACATTGTGATCAGTTATGAGGATACCGATATTTTTCATTTTCAGCCGGGCAACTATATTCTGAATTTCCTCCACTGCTATGGGATCTACACCTGCAAACGGTTCATCGAGAAGTACAAAATTTGGATCTACAGCAAGTGCGCGGGCAATCTCTGTTCTTCTTCTTTCACCCCCTGACAAAACAATTCCTGCATTTTTGCGTACATGTGTGAGGCTAAATTCCTCAAGGAGGGCTTCCATTTTTTCTTTCTGCTCCTGTCTGGATAATTTCGTCATCTCAAGAACAGCCATAAGGTTTTCCTCCACTGTAAGTTTGCGAAATATTGATGCCTCCTGGGCCAGATAGCCAATTCCACGTTTTGCCCGTTTATACATTGCAAGTTTGGTAATATTATCATCATCCAGGAATATCTCACCAGCATTAGGTTTAATCAGTCCTACAATCATGTAAAAGGTAGTTGTTTTTCCAGCCCCGTTTGGCCCTAGTAATCCAACAATTTCACCCTGCGAAACTTCAACAGAAATATTATCTACAACCGTCCTCCGTTTGTACTTTTTAATTAGGTTTTCCCCTTTTAATGTAAGCGCCATCAATCACTAAACTTTATATCCTTTACAACCAGTTGAAGAGATTTCTCACTCTGGAAATCATTTAACTCCAAATGAAATGCAATATTAAAAGGTTTCTTGTTTGATACCTCATTTAAAAAGGTTCCCATTTTAAAAGCAATCGCCTCAAATCGGTTTTTCGACCCTTTCTGTGCCAGAAACATTTTCAAATGATGATCTCCAACCACTCTTACAGATTTACAAAATACTTGCTCAGAAACAAAAACCGGAGAAGGGTTTCCCGGCCCAAATGGTTCCATCCTTTCCAGAATCCTAAAAAAATTAAAATCTATGTCATCGAAAAGTATCTTCTCATCAATTTTTAATTTGGGTATAAGATCACCTTCATTGATCGTTGAAGAGACGGAATCTTCAAACCGCGTAATGAACTGATCAATTTTATCCAATTCCATGGTAAGACCTGCTGCATATTTATGGCCGCCAAATTGTACAAGCAGATCCTCACAATTGCTTATTGCATCATAAACGTTGAATCCCTTTACCGATCTTGCAGAGCCTGTGGCTTTACCATTTGATTTGGTAAGGATGATAGTAGGCCGGTAATAATGCTCAATTAATCGACTGGCCACAATACCGATAACTCCTTTATGCCACGACTCATGAAACAATACTGTTGATTTTGCATTTTCAAGTTCTTTACCCTGGATCATTTCCAAAGCTTCACGCGTAATTTGTTCATCATATGATCTACGTTCCACATTCATTTCATTCAAGTTTTTGGCACCCTCTTCAACAGCCTCCTTGCTTTCTGATAACAACAATCGTACCGCCTCCCCCGCATGTCTTATCCTTCCTGCTGCGTTAATCCTGGGAGCGATGCCAAAAACAACGTCCGAAACGTCGAGTTTATTCCTTCTTCCTGCTATATGTATGAGACCGGCAAATCCGGGTAAAGGTGAGCTGTTCAGTTTTTTCAGTCCCCAATATGTCAATATTCGATTTTCACCGATTATTGGTACGATATCGGCACAAATACTTACAGCAACAAGATCAAGTAAGTTATGGACTTCCCTTTCGGGAACGTTTGAGGAAATGGCATATGCCTGAATAAGCTTAAATCCAATTCCGCAGCCTGAAAGCTCTTTAAACGGATAGTTGCAATCAGGCCTTTTGGGATCTAGAATTGCTATGGCGGGAGGTAGGATATTTCCCGGAAGATGGTGATCGCAGACAATAAAATCAATATTGTTGTCTGCAGCATATTGAATGTTAGCATTCGCCCTGATTCCGCAATCAAGGCTAATTATTAATGCAAAGTTTTCTTTAATCGCAAAAGAGACCCCCTCCTTACTTATTCCATAACCTTCGGTGTACCTGTCGGGGAGATAATAATCTACGTTTGCATTGATCTTTCGCAAAAACAATGTCATTAGGGACACTGAGGTTGTGCCATCTACATCGTAGTCTCCATATACAAGGATTTTTTCGCTGTTTTCAATCGCTGTTTTTATTCTCGTCACAGCTTTGTCCATATCTTTCATCAGATATGGATCGTGAAGCTCAGAAAGTGTCGGTTTGAAAAATGACCTGGCTTCGACAAAATTTGTAATATCCCTGTTAAACAGGATCCTGCATAAAACAGAACTAATATTCAGTTCATTGCTTAGCTTATCAATTTCTTCCTGATCTGCACTAGAATCAAAAATCCAGTCTTTTATCACCTTTACAACTCCTTATAAATAAAAAATGCAGGTAAGGAAACCTTACCTGCTTTGATTTTATGTCCAGGTTGAACTAATTATTCAACTACTCCCTCGAGTACTTCCTTGATGTCAACGCGCTGACCATCCTTATAAGGGACGATCCAGGCGTCTTTTACCCCAGCCGAACGAATGAATTTTTTATATTTATCTGCTTGCCAATAATCCCTGAAATTACCAAGGGTGACCTTTTGCAAATCCTCAGCCTGCTCCGTATTGATTTCGTCATTTCCTTCACTAAACTCGGAGGCATCATTTTTTTTATAAGCACCAACCTGAACCCGAAAGACGACTCCTTTATCCCAGTCACCACTGGTGGAGGCAGGTTTTGAAGCTAGGTCTGCTTCTGCTTTACGCTTCGCTGACTGAGCAGAGGAAACATCTCCCTGAAGTTTTTTTACCTGTCCCTGAAGGTCGGAGATCTGAGCATCCTTATCAGCAACCTGTGATTGCATACTTGATACCTGGCCTTTGGCGTTATTTATCTGGCTTTTCATTGAACTGTTTTCTTCAACAAGCGTTTTAAACGCTTCCAAATCCTTTTTATAAGCCTTGTATTTCGTTTTCCACTCCTTCTTTTCTTCTTTAGAAAGTTGAGCGTAAGTTTGACTAACGGTTGACAAGCATACAACAAGCCCTAAGATCAATACAAATATCCTTTTCATTGGTTTAAATTTGGTTTCCACTCTAATAAGCCCCTAATATATAAAAACTAACGTATTAATGTCAATATTCAGGGGGTTTAACCCTAAAATAAAATATTAGTCCAGACTGCCAATCATCTTTAATGGATCAACCCATTCATCGAATTGGCTATCAGTAAGATACCCCAGATTTATAGCCTCCTCTTTTAATGTGGTACCATTTTGATGTGCAGTTTTGGCAATTTTAGCTGCTTTCTCGTACCCAATATGGGTATTTAAAGCGGTTACAAGCATCAATGAATTCTTCAGGTTTTTATCCAGGTTAGAATAATTTGGTTCAATACCAACAGCACAGTTATCGTTAAAAGAACTGCATGCTTCACCAATTAATCGTGCTGACTGAAGAAAATTTTCTGCCATTACCGGTTTGAATACGTTGAGTTCATAATGCCCTGTAAGGCCACCTACCGCTATTGCCACATCGTTGCCTACAACCTGTGCGCATACCATAGTAAGTGCTTCTGCCTGCGTGGGATTTACTTTTCCCGGCATGATGGAAGAACCTGGTTCATTTGCCGGGATCATAAGTTCTCCAATACCACTTCGTGGCCCTGATGCCAGCATTCGTATATCATTGGCGATTTTCATGAGGCTCACTGCGAGTTGTTTGATTGCACCATGGCTTTCAACCATGGCATCATGTGCTGCCAGCGCCTCAAATTTGTTTTCCGCGGTAATAAATGGAAGACCGGTAAAGTCGGCAATATATTTTGCGACCAATTCCGAATATCCTGTTGGGGTATTTATTCCGGTACCAACAGCGGTACCTCCAAGCGCTAACTCTGACATATGAGACAGTGTATTCTTCAGGGCTTTTAATCCATGATCAAGTTGAGAGACATACCCTGAAAACTCCTGGCCGAGGGTAAGAGGTGTCGCATCCATCAAATGGGTCCTGCCTATTTTCACAACTTTTTTAAAAGTATCTGATTTGGCTTTTAATGTATCCCGAAGTTTCCCAACACCCGGAATTGTTACTTCAACGATCATTTTATATGCCGAGATGTGCATGGCTGTAGGAAAGGTATCATTTGAAGATTGCGATTTATTTACGTCATCATTTGGATGAATCAAATTAGTGCCTTCACCTAATGTATTTCCCTCAATTACGTGTGTACGATTAGAGATGACTTCATTTACATTCATATTTGACTGGGTGCCCGAACCTGTTTGCCAAACCACAAGGGGAAACTGTTCATCATGTTTTCCTTCGAGTATTTCGTCACAAGCCTGCCCAATCAGGTCTCGTTTTTGTTCTGGCAGCACCCCAAGTTCACAATTAGTGTATGCAGCCGCTTTTTTTAAGTATGCAAATGCTTTCACAATTTCCAGTGGCATTTTGTTCCTTTCCACACCTATTTTAAAATTATTCCTTGACCGTTCTGTTTGCGCACCCCAATACTTATCAGCAGGCACTTTTACATCGCCCATTGTATCTTTTTCTATCCTGTATTCCATGATTATTTTGTTTAAAAATCTCTATTCAAATTTAGTTTATAACAGCTTTATTTCATTGAGTTTGAACTATTAAAAACTTGTTGATGTTATTGTTTTACAGAAACCATACAGGTTCTTCAATAGTTTACAGGTTAAGGGGGCTTCGGCCCCTTTTTTAAAACCCTCAATTCCCAGGAGATATCAAAATTTTATTAGTAAACTAGTCTCCCATTAACGTACACTTTGTTGGAATAAATTTGATAATTGGGTAAACTGCATTACCAAAAACTTTAGTCATATGAAGCGGTTACTATCTCCTTTCATGTTGTTCATATTTGTAACAGCATCTTTAGCGCAGTCCATTCCCACCCACTATTATCAGGATTTGAATTACAGGTTGATAGGCCCCTTTCGGGCGAGTCGTTCTGTGGGGGGTGTGGGAATCCCCGATCAGCCCAATGTATTTTTTATGGGGGTAAATAATGGAGGTGTCTGGAAGACTGATGATTACGGTCGGACCTGGAATCCGATTTTCGATGATGCACCTACGGGATCCGTTGGTGATATCGCTGTTTATCAGGGTAATCCTCAAATCATTTATGTAGGAACCGGAGAAGGACTGCACCGGCCTGATCTGGGTGTAGGGGATGGTATTTTCAAATCTATAGATGGAGGCGGTTCATGGAGGCATATCGGTCTTAATGATGTACAGCAGGTTGCAAGGATCATTGTTCATCCAACCAATCCTGATATTGTTTTTGTAGCAGGATTAGGACACCCTTATGGCCCGAATGAGCAAAGGGGTATATTCCGGTCAGTAGATGGAGGCATTAACTGGGAGAACACCTTGTATATAAATCAAAATACAGGGGCTATTCAGGTTGAATTTGACCCTAATGACCCCGAAATCCTGTTTGCTTATATGTGGGAACACCGTGAGGGACCATGGGAAAATGCTTCCTTTTCGGGTACCAAAAGTGGACTTTTTAAATCTACCGATGGTGGTTCTACCTGGAGGCAGGTTACTAAAGGATTGCCGGGCTCCAATGAAGGTCTTGGAAGAATAGGTATTGGTATTGCCCGGAGCAACTCCAAACGAATGTATGCCACAGTAAATGCAAGGAAAAATGGAGGGATCTATCGTAGCGATGACGGAGGAGAAAGCTGGAAACTAGTTAGCAATGAAGGAAGGCTTTGGGAAAGAGGAAATGATTTTGGTGAAATACAAGTGCATCCTGAAAATCAGGATGTTGTATTTGTCGGCAATGTTGCCTCCTACAGGTCAGATGATGGAGGCAGATCCTGGACCTCCCTTAAGGGTGCGCCCGGTGGCGATGACTACCACAGGATCTGGATCAATCCAAAACATCCGGAAATAATGCTTTTTGTGGCGGATCAGGGAGCTACTATCACTGTAAATAGCGGCCGTACTTGGAGCTCATGGTATAACCAGCCAACAGCACAACTATATCATGTATCAACTGATAATCAGTTCCCTTATTGGGTATATGGAGGACAACAGGAAAGTGGGGCAATTGGTATTGCCAGCAGGGGAAATGGAGGCCAGATTTCGTTTCGTGACTGGATAGGGATAGGAGCGGATGAATATGGATATGTGGCCCCAGACCCATTACATCCTGAAATTATTTACGGCAGTCGTGTCATACGTTTCAATAAAAAAACCGGGCAATCACAAAATGTAGCTCCGGAGGCGCTTCGCTCTGGCAAGTACAGGATATTACGTTCAATGCCGTTACTTTTTCATCCATCGGATCCTACAATGCTTCTTTTTGCAACCAATGTTCTTTGGAAAACCAACGACGGAGGTCAAAAATGGGAAATAATAAGCCCCGATCTATCGCGCGAACAGCCGGAGGTACCTGAAAGTATTGGCGATTTTCGTACAGCTGAACTCACAACGATGGCACGAAGGGGTGTTATCTATGCTGTGGGTGCGAGCCCTGTTGACGTGAACACCATCTGGGCCGGAACCGATGATGGCCTGGTCCATGTTACTAAAGATGGTGGTAAGTCCTGGATTGATGTTACTCCACCAGCACTCAAATCATGGGATAAAGTATCTTCCATTGATGCGAGCCATTTCCATGCCGGATCGGCTTATATCGCTGTCAACGCAATAAGAAAAGATGATATGCAGCCGCATATCTTCAGTACTCATAACTATGGTGCCACATGGAAACACAGCACCAATGGGCTTTATAATTTTGGTCCCGTAAATGTTGTCAGGGAAGACCCGGTGCTACCCGGATTATTGTTTGCCGGAACCGAAAGGGAAGTTTATTTTTCCATTGATGATGGAAATAACTGGCAATCACTAAAAATGAACATGCCGGCTTTATCCATTCGCGACCTGGTCATTCATGAAAATGACCTGGTTGTAGGTTCTCATGGAAGATCAATTTGGATTATGGACAACATTGCCCCCATTCGTGAGATTGCCGAAACTATGCAGTCATCCGGTGCGTACCTCTTCTCACCTACCGAGGCCATACGCGTTCGGTGGAATATGTTTTCTGATACCCCATTGCCCCCGGAAGAACCTGCAGGTCAAAATCCGCCCGATGGGGCAATACTTGATTACTACCTCTCTGTAAATGCTGACAAAGTTGATTTGGAGATATACGACAACGCAGGTAAAATAGTCCGTGATTATGCATCCGATGATGCGCCGGAGAACATTGACACTACTTCATTACCACACCCTACCTATTGGATACAGCCCGCTAAGAGATTGGAGGTTGGGCAGGGCCACCATCGTTTTGTCTGGGATTTACGGTACGAACAACCCAAAGGCACCCGACGTCAGTATGCGATTTCAGCTGTTTATCAGCGGACACCCAGTGGACCGCAGGGCCCTTTGGTACCACCGGGAATCTATATAGTAAAGTTAATTGTTGATGGAGCTTCATTTGAGAAATCCATCATAGTAAAGATGGATCCGAGGGTGAAAATAAGTGAGGAAGACCTGAACCTCCAAACAAAGCTTTCAATGGACTGTTATAATGGATACATGGAAGCTCAGGAAATTCGTGAACAGGTGGAAGAATCACTAAAGAATGCCAAAAAAGACAGGGAAAAAGTTCTTATGGATTTGCTGGGGAACCGGATTCCGGGAAACCCCGATGTCCTTTACGGCAGCATTTACTTTACTGCCAAAGAGGATGAAACCATCATGGGACTTCAGTTTAAATTTTTATATATTTTGAACCTGGTTCAAGGCGCGGATGTAAGGCCTACAACACAAGCGGAAACTGCAGTAATTGAACTGCAAACATCTCTGGAATATATCAAGACCAGGTGGGAGGAACTTGAATAACATTTATTATTTCAGCATTAAATTCCGGTACACTTCCCACAGCACAATTCCTATACTCACAGAAATGTTAAGGCTATGTTTTGTACCACTTTGTGGAATTTCAATACAAAAATCACATTTTTCAACTACCTCCTCGTTTACCCCGTGAACTTCATTACCAAACACAAATGCATATTTCGAACCAGGATCAGGAGAGAATTCCTGTAGTGGAATGTGGGGCTGGGCTTGTTCTATAGCAACAATGGTATAACCCTCTTCTTTTAGACGGTGCACCAGTGGTACCGTTTCATTTTCATAGTTCCATTCAACCGTATCTGTAGCTCCAAGTGCTGTTTTATGAATTTCCCTGTGAGGTGGGGATGCTGTAATTCCGCAGAGGAATATTTTTTCAACAGAAAAAGCATCAGCTGTGCGAAAAGCTGCACCTACGTTGTGCATACTCCTGATATTGTCAAGGATCACAACCACCGGGAGTTTAGCGGATTTCCTGAATTCGGAAACAGACATTCTTCCCAGGTCGGGATTTGGTGTTTTTAAAGCTTTTTTCAAGTTAATATTCCATTTATCTGCTACAAAAATAACATGTTATCTTTTGCTTTGTATATCCTTTTAAAATCATCCATCTTTGTGAACCCACAGGATATTCTGAAGCAATTCATGGCTAAAAAAAAGGACACCAAAGAGACACCCCTGATGAAGCAGTACAATGCTATCAAGACAAAACATCCGGGGGCCCTTCTTCTTTTCAGGGTAGGTGACTTTTATGAAACTTTCGGGAGTGACGCAGTAAAAGCCAGTAAAATACTGGACATCGTTCTAACCAAACGCGCCAATGGTAAGGCTTCCCATATCGAACTTGCAGGATTTCCGCACCATGCACTTGATGTTTATCTCCCAAAGCTTGTTCGTGCGGGTGAACGAGTAGCCATATGTGATCAGTTGGAAGACCCCAAACTGGTAAAGGGGATTGTAAAGCGCGGAGTTACAGAACTTGTTACACCCGGACTATCATTCAATGACAACGTTCTTGACAGGAAATCTAATAATTTTCTTGCTTCGTTGTATTTCGCGAAGGATATCATTGGTGTATCTTTTCTGGATGTATCCACCGGTGAATATATGGCTACTTCAGGATCGGAAGAGTATGTGCAAAAACTTTTCCAGGGTTTCAGGCCTTCGGAAATCCTTTATCAGAAGGAAGCAAAAGATGAATTTTACTCACTTTTCCCGGATGAGCAAATTACTTTCAACCTTGATGACTGGGTTTATACGCTTGACTTTGCTTATGAAAAGCTGACAAAACATTTCAATACAAACTCATTGAAAGGATTCGGAATTGAAGACATGGAGGAGGCAATAATTGCCGCGGGGGCAATCCTCCACTACCTCGAAGATACCGAGCATAAAGACATACAGCATATTTCCTCCATTTCCAGAATTGATGAGAATAAATATGTCTGGCTTGATAAATTCACGATCAGAAACCTGGAGCTTATTAATCCACAACAGGAAAACGGGGTGCCTCTTATCGACATCCTTGATCAGACCGTTACTCCGATGGGGGCAAGGATGCTAAAAAAATGGATGGTTTTACCTTTGAAATATGTCAGTGATATTTCCTATCGCCATCAAATGGTACAGGCCCTGCATTCCGAGTCGGAATTATTTGATTCCATTCATGAACATTTGCAACATATACCTGACCTTGAAAGATTGATATCAAAGGTTTCGGTAGGACGCGCGAATCCCAGGGAGGTATTCCAACTTAAAAAGGCACTCCAGTACACAATCCCAATTAAACAGAGCCTGGCTGAAGCTTCTTCTTCTGAGTTAAAGCAGCTTGCGGAACAAATTAATGTATGTGAACTCCTGATTGAAAAAATTGATAAGGAACTATCTGACGAACCTCCTCTACTCACAAACCAGGGAGGCATTATTAAGAACGGAGTTGATGCCGGGTTGGATGAGTACCGTGAAATTGCCTATTCCGGGAAAGATTACCTGATGCAAATGAGAGACCGGGAAATAGAAAAAACAGGGATCTCCTCTTTAAAAATTGCCTACAACAAAGTTTTTGGGTACTATCTGGAGGTTTCAAACGCACACAAGGACAAAGTTCCGGAGGATTGGATTCGAAAGCAAACGTTGGTAAATGCCGAAAGATACATTACTGAAGAGTTGAAGATTTACGAGGAAAAGATATTGAACGCTGAGGAAAAGTTGTTTGCCATTGAATATCGCTTATTCCAGGAATTGTTGCATACGGCTGCCGAATATACGTTCCCAATCCAACAGAATGCCCGGATCCTTGCACAAATCGATTGTTTAATGTCTTTCTCATTTGCTGCACAACAATACAATTATGTTCAACCGGAGGTAAATGATTCATTGGTTCTGGATATTAAAGATGGGAGGCACCCCGTTATTGAAAAACAGCTACCTCTGGGTGAGGCCTATGTACCCAATGATGTGTACCTGGACAATGAGCATCAGCAAATAATGATTGTAACCGGTCCAAATATGTCAGGGAAATCAGCACTCCTGCGCCAAACTGCATTGATAGTTCTGATGGCGCAGATGGGCAGTTTTGTACCGGCTTCTTATGCTTCCATTGGTGTTGTTGATAAAGTTTTTACCCGTGTGGGGGCATCAGATAATCTTTCGATGGGGGAATCCACGTTTATGGTAGAAATGACCGAAACAGCAAGTATTTTAAACAATCTGAGTGACAGGAGCCTTATTCTGATGGATGAAATCGGACGGGGTACGAGTACCTACGATGGTGTGGCCATTGCCTGGTCGATCACCGAACATTTGCACAACAATCCCCATCATCGTCCTAAAACCCTTTTTGCAACACATTACCACGAGTTGAACCAGTTGACGGTGGATCTGCCCAGGATCAAAAATTTCAACGTCTCTGTGAAAGAAGTTGGGGACCGGATATTGTTTATGCGGAAACTTGTTGAAGGAGGCAGCGAGCACAGTTTTGGTATTCATGTAGCCCAGTTGGCAGGAATGCCCAATCCTGTTGTGCTGCGCGCCAATGAAATCATGCACTTTCTTGAAAAAGACCATAAACATAATCGCGATAAGAAAAAAATGGAAGAATTACCGGCATCATCGCCTCAAATGGCACTATTTGGACCCGATCCAAGATTTGAGGAAATAAAAAAGATGCTGGAAGGGCTTGATATTAATACCATTTCACCGGTAGAAGCATTGCTCAAGCTCAATGAGATGAAAACGTCATTGGATTCAAAGAGGAAGGGAAAATAAGTCAGAAGCCTGAAGATTGCTCAAAGCTCGAGGCTCGAAGCTTGATGAAAAACCTACAGTCCCAGTACTTCCACTCCCTGCTCAAAGGTGATATCCCTTGGGATGCCTGCTTCATTTACCCTGTCAAGGGCTGCCTGCAAGTCGGGACCTACAATGCCCATCTCTTCAAACAGTTCACTAACCCCCTCATAATCGCCATTTCCCTGAAGTGTGAGGATTTTCTCCGAAAGCGAATTCATTGCCTGTTGAAATTCATCAAAATTCACTGAATAGGTTTTGGTCTCTTCATCGAAAGAAAAAGCATTCATCTCCTGAAAATAGTTGAACCGGATCATGTTGGCTTTGCCGTGAGCGCTGGAAGCTCCAAATCGTACGGAGCGGAAAATACCCGCCAAAAATGTTGTGTAATAATCCATCAGGTCACCTTCAATTTCACCCATCCCGTGCAGCTTGGTAACCATGTATAATCCAAGGATATCGGCTTTTCCTTCTTCCAGGGCCGAGGCCTTTTCCTGTAAAGATCTTCGGACAGTTCCTTTACCATTTATCGTATTTTTAATTCCCAGTCCATGGGCTACTTCGTGAAACATGGTATTGGCAAAAAACGCGTCAAAAGTTACATGCTCTCTTTGATCAGCTGCGATCAATTCATTATTGATGGGGATCATTATTTTATCAAATTTTGCCTGCATAGCATTTTTCAACTGCAACCGGCGCGAGCCTTTCGCTAATTGCACCTCTTCATCGTTGGGCAAATTGATAGCGATGGTTTTACTGCCCGCGTTGCAATCACCCGCATAGAAAACAACGTCATACGCGTTCAACTGCGAATTCGTACCTGGTTTTTCGGTTTTATATTCATCAGGAACAGGTAGTTCGACCTGTAACTGTGGTAGAAATGAGGCATATTTTGCCAACCGGTCACTCCAGGATTTATCTTTTATTAATACATAGGCTTCATGGGCTGCTTTGTAATTATAGAGTTTATCCTCATAGTTTTCAATAGGCCCGATCACTACCTCAATGGTATTATCGGTCATATCCATCCAGGCCAGATCAGAAGGTTGGTAATTGTCTGTAAGAAGCGCTTCGGCCCGTAGTTCCAGGTATTTCTTCAAACCAGGATCTTCCGCTATTTCGGAGGCTTCCCTTAAAAGTCCGGCAACTGCCTCGTGCTCTTCGGCAAAGAATTCATGGTAAGGGATAGTGTAAAGTTCTCCATTCTCATTTCTGCGAACTACTGTATAAAGGCTTCCCTTATCTTCACTTTCCCAGGCTTCAAATTCTTCTTTGGTGATGTTCTCTGGGTAGAATTGAGCTCCTGCCGGTTTTTCGCCAACACCTTCTATAAAAGGGCTGTCAGCGTCGAGACGGTCCCACGGGCCATAATTGATCTCAGCATACCGTTTGGTTGCCTCATCATCAAGGCTTTTCATCAAGGCATTTTTGTCGCCGTAAGCCTCTTTCCAGAAAACATCGTCCATGATTTTGGCTGCCTTGATAAGGATGGGTATCATCTGCTTTTCATTATCAGTAAGAGCAGAAACATCTGTGGTAAGTTTAAAGGAGGCGTACTCATCAACTTTCATTTGCATTTCTGATTTAGGTGTTTCTTCTTCGATTGTGCCTTCCTGATTTGTGGTACAGGATATTCCTGTTAACAGAGTTCCAATCAGCATTATTCCGACAATACGTTTCATTGTTTTAAGGTTTTATGGTTGTGCCATTCGATTGAACCCAAATACTATTTGGACAATAAATTTATATATGTGAAATTACGAAACGTTCCATACGATTACCATAAGCATCATGAAAATGTACATCTCACAGAAAGGTATTTTGATTATTTTGCTAATTGTTGTTTTAACGGGTTGTACAAACGCTCCTCCGCCTCCACCCGCACCTTTCGGTGCGGTACCCCATTGAACGGCAGAGGGCTTGCCGGTCATTTTTAGCGATGCCGACCCTGAGAGCTCTATTTACAATCGTTCATTCATAAAAATGTAGTATAAATCGCATTATCATTCATATTTATGTATATTTATTCATATATACGTTGGTAAATTTGATGTAACATGTATAGATCAGCAATACTATACCTTGATAATTGGAAAGAAAAGAAAAACAGAAAACCAATTATTATTCGGGGAGCCCGTCAAGTGGGAAAGACCTGGCTCATGAAAGAATTTAGTAAAGGATATAAGCAAACCGCCTATGTTAATTTTGAAAGTTCAAAATTACTTAAAACCCTGTTCGTTGATGATTTCGATATTGAACGTATTATTTCTGCGATACAAATTGAAACAGGAGTGAAAATCAATGCAGATAATACACTAATAATATTTGATGAAATACAAGAAGCTGAAGGGGGAATAACTGCGCTAAAATATTTTTACGAGAACGCCCCACAATATCATATAACCGCAGCAGGTTCACTATTAGGTGTTTCATTGCACCAACACACATCTTTTCCTGTTGGAAAAGTAGATTTTATTGATCTGCAACCGCTTAATTTCTCCGAATTTCTTTTAGCGATGGGACAACAGCAGTTACTTCAATTAATAGAAAGAAAAGATTGGAACTTAATAAAAAGATTTAAAACAAAATACATCCATTTACTAAAACGATACTATTTCATAGGAGGTATGCCTGAAGCGATTTTACAATTTATTGAATCAGATGATTACAGAGAAGTCAGACAAATTCAAAACAACATACTTTCTGCATATGAGCAAGACTTCTCAAAACATGCCCCAATAGATGTAGTTCCAAGAATTAGAATGCTTTGGAATTCAATTCCCTCGCAATTGGCTAAAGAGAATAAAAAATTTATTTATAGTGCGCTAAAAAAAGGTGCCAGGGCAAAAGATTTTGAGTTGGCCCTTTCGTGGTTAACAGATTGTGGATTAGTTCATAAAGTTAGTAAAATAGCAAAATCGGGCATTCCTCTAAAGGCATATGAGGATTTTAATGCATTTAAACTTTTTACTTTAGATGTAGGTCTTTTAGCTGCGATGGGTAGCATAGATGTTCGTACATTGCTCGATGGAAATGCAATTTTTGAAGAATTTAAAGGGGCATTAACAGAACAGTTTGTTTTACAACAATTAAAATCAATGCCTGAATTAACAATATTTTATTGGTCAGCTTCAAACGCATTGGCAGAAGTAGATTTTGTTGTACAACATACTGGAAACGTATTTCCTATTGAAGTAAAGGCTGAAGAAAACTTAAAAGCAAAAAGCCTTAAATCCTTTCACCGAAAATATCCACAAACTAAACCCATACGAACGTCTATGTCCGACTACAGAGAGGAAGACTGGTTAACAAACCTTCCTTTATACGCAATACACGCTTTTTCTGATTTATAGATTTTGTCATTCAAAATATTTAAAAAAAAGTGTGAAATTACGAAACGTTCCATACGATTACCATAAGCATCATGAAAATGTACGCATCACAGAAAGGTATTTTAATTATTTTGCTAATTGTTGTTTTAGCGGGTTGTACAAATACTCCTCCGCCTCCACCGGCGCCTTTCGGGCCGGTTCCCAGTGAGCGACAACTCGCCTGGCATCAGATGCAGTACTATGCTTTTGTACATTTTGGGCCAAATACATTTACCAACAAAGAATGGGGATATGGTGATGAAACGGAATCAATATTTAACCCGACAGAACTGGATTGCCGGCAGTGGGCGAAAGCAGCAAAGGATGCCGGAATGGAAGGCATTATAATTACTGCCAAGCACCATGATGGATTTTGTCTCTGGCCAACTGCCACCACAGATCATTCGGTAAAAAATTCAACATGGAGAAACGGGGAAGGTGATGTACTGGCTGATTTGCGGGCAGCTTGCGATGAATATGGCCTGAAAATGGGGATTTATTTAAGTCCGTGGGATCGAAACAACAATGTGTATGGAACGCCGGAATACATTGAAATTTATCGTGCCCAGATGCGTGAACTTCTATCCAACTATGGTGATATCTTTGAATTCTGGTTTGACGGTGCCAATGGTGGCGATGGCTACTATGGCGGGGCCCGCGAAACCCGCCGGATCGACAACAAGACTTACTATGATTGGGAAAACTCCTACAAGATCGTACGTGAGTTGCAACCGATGGCTGTGATGTTCAGCGATGGGGGCCCGGATGTACGATGGGTTGGGAATGAGCGCGGATATGCAGGTGAAACCAACTGGAGTACGGTAAGACACGGCGCATTTTATGCAGGTATTGGGGGTGTAAACGACCAGCTTCAATCCGGACATGAAGACGGTGATATCTGGCTTCCGGCAGAAGTCAACACTTCGATCCGGCCCGGGTGGTTTTATCATCCCGAACAGGACTCACTGGTAAAGTCATTGCCTCAGTTGGTTGACAACTGGTTTCATTCGGTGGGGATGAATGGTAATTTTCTGTTGAACATCCCTCCTGACACCCGTGGATTATTTCATGAAAACGATGTGGAGAGACTAAAGGAGTTGAAACAATACATTGACAGTGCATTTGAGAACGATCTGGCACTTAATGCAAATATATCAGCATCTGATACCCGGGGAAATTCCACGGATTTCGCTGTGCAGAACCTTGTTGAAGAAAACACCGATAACTACTGGGCCACAGACGATGAAATTACTTCAGCATCCATCGAATTGGAATTTGATGAACCAACGGAAATGAATGCAATTTTGCTGCGGGAATACATTGCTTTAGGCCAGCGGGTTACTTCATTCACAATTGAATCAGGGGAAGCGGGTGATTGGGTAGAAATTGCAAATGGCACCACCATTGGCAATCGAAGGATAGTTACTTTTCAAACTCGGGAAGTTTCAAAAATTCGGATTTCATTTGAGGCAAAAGCTTGTTTGGTATTGTCATCACTTGCAGTGTACAAGACGCCTGATATTTAGTTTTTTCACCCTATGCAAATTGAGGGATAAAAGACACTTCAATTACTGAAAGGTGCTGTTATCCCGCAAAAATACTGGGGATATTGGTACTTTTAGTGGAGTATATATTGTTGTACGCCATGCTTGACCCAACCGCACATTAGGCACAGTGTGCCTCGAAGTGAGAGGATATAGTAACGTTCTTTAACATGC
>CAZONK010000028.1:0-21378 GCA_964581095.1 uncultured Roseivirgaceae bacterium | reverse complement strand
AACGCTGCTCAATAATATTGCGCTTAATAAACCTGATTCTGTCTTAACCTCGTCTTTTATTATTTTTAGTACACCAATGAAAAAATCAATATTTGTGCTTTTCTCACTTGAAACACGTCGCAAAGTCTTCCAGGACCCGGCTTTATAAAGTGAGATAACTATGTCTGTGTTTCCTATATCAAATCCCAGATACATTAGTGACTTTTTAAATATTCCTCTGATTCTTCCTCAATATTCTTTGTCTGGGCAATTTTCTTCGCCTTTCTATAATAACTTTTCGCAGTTTCTGTATCATTATTTCCATCACTTATCCTCGCCAGCCCTGCATAGGCCATGCTTTTTGCATGTAATCCTTCGTTATCGAAGTTTTCACCAATGAGCAATGCACGCTCGTAATACCCTACAGCTTCTTCCGGTACTTGATTATACTTTTCTTCAAAAAGGCCTTTGAATGTATTACCACACATACGATAAAAAAGCCTGTCATGTTGGAGAAGTTCATCGATTATTGCAGTTGCCTTGTCCAAATTATGTAACATTCCAAGAGCTTCCAGATACAATATTTTAAAATAAGCGTTATTTGGATAATCTTTGATCAGGCCATCCATTCTAACTAATGCAAGTTCTGGTTTTTCTTCATACCGCAGGTAAATATAAGCTAAATAATGAGTTGCCTCCACCCTGGATAAAGGAGCATTTTCGGCCGCATATTCAAGTTGTTCCAAACCTTTGGCCATATCACCACTGCGAAATACCCAAACGAATGATTTGTACACCGGATGCATCTCGGGGTATTTTTCTCGATAGTAGTTGTATAGCCCGCTTGAAAAATAAAATTCACTATACAGTTCTTTTAGATCAAATCCGGTTATTACTGCATTGTAGGACTTTTTTGCCTCAGAAACCGCTGTCCAGGTACTTCCCTGTTCACCATAGTACTGCGCAAGCAAACCATGAGACATAAGTAAGAAAAATATTGCTTCAGGATTATTTTCATCTGTTTTAAGTATCTGTTCAGACTTTTCAATGCATTGAAACAAATGCTCTTCAATTTGTGGAAAATTCAGGGGATCAGAATCAGGAATTGTTTGCCAAACCTCATTAATGGCATACAAAATATCGATAAATGGATGACCAGGAATTAATTTGGAAAAACTGTAAATGTTTTCATTAGCCTTTTCATATTCCAGACTATAAATCGGATTTGAGATTGATAATATTATACTATCCAAATTATTAATCTCTGATAGCTGATGCTGCCCGATAGCAGAAAATGAAATGCATATCAGAAAGAAAACGGTACAAACCTTTCGAAATATGTAACCATTTTTCATTTAGCTTACTATTTGCATTTAACTGAATATTTTAGCCAGTAAAGTATCGGTCATAATATTCGAAACTATTTTTGAAGCAAGCTCCTGGTCAAATCCCATCAATGCCGTGAACAGCATCATTTTCTTTTCATCTTTTGATGATTTGGTAACAATGATCTTTAAAAGGTTTCGGTATTGTGAGATACTCAATTCTTGCTCTATGGCATTTGTTAAAGCATCCGATATTTTACTATTTAGTGCCTTTGCCGGTATTTTTTCAAAATCAGTACTTTCAATACCAAGAATCTCAAGTTCGGAAATACAAGCTTCTAAAATCCCCTTACATCTCTTTTTACAAGAATCCATTTGGTCCCTGGAACCTGAAGCATCCCTCAAAGACCAGCTTCCAAAATCAAATTTGATTTTCTCGATTTCAGTTACTTTTGTAGAAGCATCGCCAAAAACCCTGGCAAGAAGAACTATTGTCCCACTTTTCCAGGCTTCCAAATCAAATTCGTCGCTATCAATTTTTGAAATTTGATTTTCCAGCAGCTTAATATATTTTTCAGTCATAGCAGTAATATTTAATTATACTGTTGATGATTATGTAAATGTAAAATCTTTAATAACAGTTCCCTCGAAATTTTGTTTCCACACAAGATTAATACAACATTTTGACCCTTGTACCTTTCTTTTTTCTTAATAAGTGATGCAAGTGACAATCCTGCAGCACCTTCGATGATCATATTATGTTTTAGTATAATCATTCCCATTGCATGCATTAATTCATCTTCTGATACCTCAATCCATTCATCAACTAGTTCAGAACAATAAGAATAGGTTATTGCATTGTGTTCCACTCCTCCTGCCGTACCATCAGATATTGTTGGTTTTGAAGGCATATCAATGATCTCTCCCTTCAAAACGGATGCATGCATCACCGCAGAATTTTCAGGTTGACAACCAACAACCATTGTCCCGGGACTCATTTCTTTCAGGTATGCAGCAATACCGGAAATTAATCCACCCCCACCCACCGGTACCATTATAGTCAGGGGTACGTTATCCCCCATCTGATTTAATATTTCAAGTCCAATTGTTCCTTGTCCAGCTACGATTTCATAATCATTGTAGGGTGAAACATAGATAGCACCATTTTCTGCTGCCCAACGCTTCGCTTCCCGCTCAGTAGCTACAGAATCATTCGCGAAATATTTTAGTGTGGCATTTTTGTAATACTTGAGTTTTTCAACTTTGGTTTTAGAAACATTTTCCGGTAAATAAATAACCCCTTTCATACCAACCTGTTTCAAAGCAAAACCAACAGCTGCAGCATGGTTACCTGTTGAAGCAGCAACGACCAACCTGTTTTTATCCTGTTCTGCAAGCTGAAGTATCTTGTTCAATGCTCCACGGGCTTTAAAAGAACCCGTCACCTGGTAATTTTCTGTCTTCAGAAATACATTGCAATCAAGCAGATCTGATAATCCATTTGAGTGTTCCAACGGTGTTTCCCTGATATAGGGACTGATTCGCCGGTTTGCTTCTTCCACTAATACAGACAGGTTCTTAACCATCAGGAATTTCTTACCTGTTCTACATCGTTAATCTCTTTTGCAACAGGTTTGCCAAGAAGCCTGTTTCCTTTTGATGTGATAGCGAAATCCTCCTCTATCCGAATTCCGCCAAAATCAGAATATGCTTCAAGCTTTTGATAGTTGATAAACTCAGTAAACTTATTTTCATCTTTCCAAATTGAGATCAATGTTGAAATAAAATATATACCGGGTTCAATCGTGAGTACATTCCCTTCAATAAGCTTTTTGGCCAATCGCAGATGATTTGTACCAAACTGCTCTGACCGATTTGTTGATTTATCATAACCAACATATTTTTCTCCAAAATTCTCCATATCATGGACGTCAAGCCCGATCATATGGCCCAAACCATGTGGGAAAAATAATGCATGTGCACCTGCTTCAACAGCTTCCTCCACATTCCCATGCATAACACCCAGGTCCTTTAGTCCTGTTGTTATAATTTTTGCGGCTATTAAATGAATATCCTTGTAAGGAACTCCGGGCTTTAATGCCTCAGCAGTACTTTTTTGAGCTTCTAAAACAATAGCATAGATTTCCTTTTGTTGGGAGGTAAAGTTCTTTGATACCGGGAACGTCCTGGTCATATCACCTGCATAGTGCCTACTATTTTCAGCGCCACAGTCAACCAGAAGAAGTTGTCCTTCATCCAGTCGATTGTCAAAATACTGGTTATGCAATACTTCACCATGAATGGAAACTATGGGAGGAAAAGAAACCCCTACACCCTCGGACAAGGCTACTTTATATACTTCTGCCATTACATCCCGCTCCAACATACCAGGGTGGGCAAACTCCATTGCCCGTTTGTGCATATTGCCGGTAATAGTTGTAGCTTCATCAAGCTCCTCCAGTTCCTGGTCTTCTTTTATTGATCGCTGGTCAACAATTTTTATAACCAACTCTTCAGAGCAATTTGCCTCCACCCATGATGGTGATTGTTGAAATAACTCAGAAATGAAAATCGTTTGCTTATGCCGGTATGGGTTTAAAAAATGGACTTTAATCCCTTTGCTAACTGATCCTCCAATAAATTTTGGTAAATCATCAGTGGTTTTTATGGTACTAATGCCACAATTTTCTGCAAATTCCTTTATTGAAGTTACGGGCCCCGTCCATACGATATCGCTGGTGGAAGGGTCGTTGCCGAATAAAATGTCCTGATCTCCGTCAAAATCAATAATAGCAAACAAACCAGGGACATCAATCCCAAAATAGTACAGGAATGTACTATCCTGACGGAAGGGGTAAACATTCCCTGTATAGTTCATCCCTACCTCATCATTTCCGATAAATAGAGCAATACCACCGGACATTGATTTCCGAAGTACATCCCTGCGTGTTTTATACGTGTCTCTTGAAAACATATTTATATATTTTACTTTAAAATAAATCCGTTTTTTAAAGGATCGTCCGGATCAATCAGAAATTCATGCTTCCCGGTAATCCTCGCTGTTCCTTTTACATTGGGGATAACTGCATCAAACTCTCCAAAACTGGTTACATCTTTTACAGACCCCGTAAATGTGGTTCCCAATATACTTTCGATAACCATAGAGTCCCCTATTTTCAGGTCACCTTTTTTATAATGAATTGCCATACGGGCCGAAACACCCGACCCCGTGGGGCTTCTGTCCACTTCACCATCAGCAAAAATGCACACATTTCGGCTGCCAGCATGGTCTGAGTGCGCCTTACCGGTAAATATCGTACCATATAGAAAACTCAAATCTTCTTCAAACGGATGCCTGATGTCATTGTCACTTTGCATTACCGCTTTTTTTATATCCATGCCTGTTTTAATCAGATATTGATAATTTTCAGCAGTCATATCGATTCCTAAATTGTCTGCATCAACAAAAGCATAAAAAGCTCCGCCATAAGCCAGATCATAGTTAATAGTCCCCAGCCCCGGAACAGCTACTTCCCTGCTAAGCCCCATGACAAATGAAGGAACATTGTCAAAAGAAACATCGGTGACGGTGTTGTTTTCTATTCCCGCATAGGCAATAATCAACCCGCAGGGGGCATCGATTTTTAGTTTTGTAACAGGTCTGGTCTTTTGTATCCAGCCCATTTCAACTGCCAGTTTGGTGATGGCAATGGTGGCATGCCCGCACATGGTTGAGTAGCCTTCATTATGCATAAAGATGATCCCAAAATCTGCCTCGTCAGAAAAAGGGGGTGTCAATATGCAACCATACATATCGGCATGGCCCCGGGGTTCAAACATTAGTGCAGTCCGTAAATGATCATAATGTTCTTTTACATACTTTCTTATGGAGAGTACGTTATTGCCAATCAGCTCAGGAAACCCGTCAACAATAACACGTAAAGGTTCGCCTTCAGTATGCATGTCAATTGTACTGATCTTAAGCCAGTTATCTGGTACATTCAAAGATTTTCCTGACTTTATATTATCGTAAACTTCACCCATAATTAACAGGTAATAAAAATAAAAAAAGGAATCGCCAATACATGACAATTCCCTGGCTATTTTTCAGGTGAAAAATTCTACAAAATCATTCCTGCACCCACGGTTTCGTTGGTGGCTTCATCGATTAAAATCACGCTTCCGGTAACCCTGTTACTTTGGTAGCGGTCATGCAAAAGTGGTTTTGTTATACGGATGCATATTCGGCCATTTATTTTTTTCAATACTTTCCACTTGAATATATAGTTGTCTATTTCACTGGATTTAGGAGCATCATGGATAAAAATAAGCCGAAATCAGATCAAATCCGTATCTTTAAATAATTGAATTTATTTTTATGAGAACATTAAACATAAGTTTGTCAGAACAAGACTATAAAAAATACGGTATTAATTCTGAGAATATCCGCTTTAACAAATTCATTGATTTGATAAAAAATGTGATTGCCAGAGAGGCGCTTGAAAAATGCCATCAAATTGCTAAACAATCTGGATTGAATAATATATCAACTGATGAAATTAATGCAGAGATAAATTCAATTAGAGGTGCAAAAGGTAATAATTGATACAAATGTTATTGTTTCTGCATTAATTTCACCAGGCATTCCATCAAGGATTATCAACGAACTGGTCTTCGAGCACAAAATCGAGTTACAATTATCTGAGGAAATATTATCTGAATATGTAGAGGTACTGATGAGGCCGAAATTTAGCAAGTTTCCAGATTTTCAATTGAATGCTAAGATCGTTATTAGCAGATTGGACGATCTTGCAATACTATCAAAACCAATAGAAAAACTTGAAATAATTCATGATGAAAGTGATAATAGATTTCTTGAATTAGGATTAATGTGTGGGGCAAATTATTTGATTACTGGTAATATAACAGATTTCACAATGGGATTTGTTGGCAAAACACAAATAGTTACTCCATCCGATTATTGGCATAACTATCATCCGGACAAGGGTACTACGTTAGAAAACAAGTCTTAATTTGCAAAAGACACGTCTGATAGATTTGGGGTAATTAAAATTGATTCGAGTATTCAGTAAAAATTTCTACAAAATCATCCCCGCTCCCACAGTTTCATTGGTTGCTTCATCGATTAAAATTACACTTCCCGTAACCCGGTTACGGGTATATCGATCGTAAAGCAACGGTTTTGTAGTTCTGATATGTATTCGTGCAATATCATTCATTCCAACCTGAAAGTCACCCTCTACCCTGTGCAACGTGTTAATGTTTACTTTATAATGTATTTCCTTGATAATACACCTCACATCATTTGTGGTATGCTTAACAGCGTATTTACCATTTGGTACAATTGGGGACTTGCTCATCCAGCATACCATCATCTCTATATCCTGCCCCACCTGTGGCTGGTTGTTTTCCCTTACGATAATATCACCCCTGCTAATATCTATTTCATCTTCAAGCTGTAAAGTGACAGACATAGGCGCATACGCCTCATCCAGGTCTCCATTCATGGAGCGAATGGATTTTACTTTCGAATTAAAACCCGAGGGAAGAACCACTACATCGTCTCCTGGTTTAAATATTCCTCCCGCAATCCTGCCGGCATACCCGCGAAAGTCATGGTATTCATTGCTCTGAGGTCTTATGACAGTTTGAACCGGGAACCTGCAATCAACATGGTTGTGGTCGCTTCCGATATGAATTGTTTCAAGCAGATACATTAATGTGCTACCCTGGTACCAATCCATATTTTTGGATTTGTTAACAATGTTGTCGCCATGCAATGCGCTTACAGGAACAAACTGTATGTCTTTAACATTTAGCTTGGATGTAAAGCCTTCAACATCTGCACGAACCTGATCATATACATCATTACTATAATCAACAAGGTCCATCTTATTGATACAGAATATTATATGTGGAATTCCTAACAGTGTGGCAATAAAGGTATGACGCTGTGTTTGTTCCAGTAATCCTTTTCGGGCATCAACAAGTATAAGTGCAAGATTTGCAGTGGAAGCTCCTGTTACCATATTGCGTGTGTACTGGATATGGCCGGGCGTATCTGCAATAATAAATTTTCTTTTGGGAGTGGCAAAATAACGGTACGCTACATCAATGGTTATCCCCTGTTCACGTTCGGCCCGAAGGCCATCCGTGAGTAGTGCCAGGTTTACGTGCTCATCCCCTTTTCGTTTACTGGATTCTTCAATAGCCTCATATTGATCTATGAATATTGATTTTGAATCATATAGTAACCTCCCTATCAGGGTACTTTTGCCATCATCCACACTACCCGCGGTTGTAAACCGGAGCAATTCCATATCAAGGTAGGCATTATTGTCTGTTGTTGAACTCATCTAATTCTTTGAAAATCAGTATTAAAAATAGCCGGTCTTCTTGCGGTCTTCCATAGCCGCTTCAGATCGCTTATCATCTGCACGTGTTCCCCTTTCTGTTGTCCTGGCTGCTGCTACCTCTTCAATAATCTCTTCCAGGGTATTAGCTGAAGAAAGTGTAGCACCTGTGCAGGTCATATCACCAATGGTCCTGAACCGTAGTACGCGCGTTTCAACTACCTCGCTGTCTTTTAATGGAATATAATCGCAGGCTGCCATAATAACCCCATCCCGTTCAAATGAAAGACGTTCATGGGTAAAATAAATAGAAGGAATATTAATTTTTTCACTGTAGATGTATTGCCAGACGTCCATTTCAGTCCAATTACTTATTGGGAATACACGAAAGTGTTCACCAGGATTTTTTTTTCCATTGAATATATTCCATATCTCGGGCCGTTGGTTTTTAGGGTCCCATTGGCCAAATTCATCCCGATGAGAGAAAAACCGCTCCTTTGCCCTTGCTTTTTCCTCATCTCGGCGAGCACCGCCAATAGCACAGTCAAATTTGTATTCCTCTATCGTATCAAGCAAAGTAATCGTTTGGATAGCATTCCTGCTTGCATTATATCCTTTCTCCTCAACTGCTTTTCCTTCATCGATGGATTGTTGTACAGAACCAACTATTAATTTGGCGCCAATCTCTTTAACATATTGATCCCTGAATTCCAGTGTTTCGGGAAAATTATGACCTGTATCAATGTGAACCAAAGGAAAAGGGATTTTAGCAGGCCAAAAGGCCTTTCGTGCCATATGGGAAACAATCAGGGAATCCTTTCCGCCGGAGAATAAAAGCGCTGGATTTTCGAATTGCGCATACACTTCCCGAAGTACATAGATTGCTTCAGCTTCAAGTTCTTCTAAATGTTTAAGACTATATGAAAACATTAATAATGTGCCGTTTATTTAAGAATGGGCAAAACTGCCTCAAATAATTTATTTACAGAAGTATTTACATCTTCTTTTTCTGTATCAAGTGTAATAAATGGATTTTCGCTTGGCTCAAAAGGTGCATCTAATCCCGTAAAATCCTTTATTTCACCACGGATCGCCTTTGCATACAGCCCTTTAACATCACGTTTGGCACAAGTGTCAAAAGAAGCGGAAACATACACCTCCCGAAAATTATCCGAACCAATGATGTCACTGGCCATATTACGAATTTTTATTGTTGGGCTAACAAAAGAGCAGATGGTAACAACCCCGCATTCAATAAATAGTTTCGCTGTCTCTGCAATCCGACGGATATTTTCCTCCCTGTCCTCTTCTGTAAATCCAAGATTTCTGTTTAATCCGGTTCGTACGTTATCACCGTCAAGCAGACGTGTAAGAATTCCTTTCTCATGCAACCTTTGTTCCAGACCAACAGCAATGGTACTTTTTCCAGATCCACTTAAGCCGGTCATCCAGAGAACACAGCCTTTCTGCTGAAGAATAGCTTCTTTTTCGCTCCTGGAAAGTGTTTTATCAAATATTGGGTGAATGTTCTTTGTCATAACCGGCGGCAAAGATAGATCAGAACCCTAAACAAAGAAAACTTCCATTTAACAAGTCTTTCTTGTTATAGGTAAACCGTTCTTTATTTGTGTTTCCTCGATAAACATATCCTCCCGATGCTTCCAGTATGGCCTGACCCGCTGCGGTGTCCCATTCCATCGTAGGCCCATGCCGGTAATACAAGTCAGCCTTGCCTTCGGCGACCATACAGAATTTCAAAGAGCTTCCAACAGAAATAAAATCAACTACTCCGAATACTTTAAAGACCTCTTCCTCCTCGGGGGCCGCATGAGATTTACTTCTAACAGCGATTCGATCTTTGTCGTTACGATTTACTTCGATTCTTCGAGGTTCCTGGTTTTCTTCCCTCTTAAAAGCGCCATCCATCGATCCATTGTAAAACGTTTTTGCCACAGGAACATAGATCACTCCTAATACCGGTATTTGATCTTCAATTAAGGCTATATTTACAGTAAACTCCCCATTTCTTTTAATGAATTCTTTTGTTCCATCCAACGGGTCGATCAACCAGTATTTATCCCATTTACTTCGTTCCTCATATGATATTATCTGGTCATCCTCTTCGGATAATATCGGAATTTCAGGAAACTGTTTTTTCAATGCTTCAACGATGACATTGTGTGATGCTTTATCAGCAAGCGTTAGCGGTGAATTGTCAGCTTTAAAATCAACAACAGAAGAAAATGCAGGATCATTGTAAATTTCAATAATTTTTATTCCTGCCTCTTTTGCGATGGCACATATTTCGTTAATATCTATACGCATAACTTCTGAGAAGTACTTTTTTGCAATTATAAACATATGACAATTGGGTATTCCTACGAATTACAAATATCTTTCAGGGCTGAGTTTGTCAATGTTGATCCCGGGTTCTTTTTCATCAACTATTTGAGAGACCAACTCCCCTGTAACCGGCCCAAGGCTGAAGCCCATCATTGCATGACCAGTAGCAATAACAAGATTTTGATATTTAATGGACCTTCCAATATAGGGTAAGCCATCCGGCGAACATGGACGTAACCCAACCCACACTTCGTGTTTTTGCAGGTCATTAATATTATAATAGGGCATAAAGGAGCAGACAGCCTTTAGATAACCATTAACTCTGCTTCTTCTAACAGACATATCATTACCCGCAATTTCCATGGTACCTGCCAACCGTAGTTTTGATCCCATTGGTGTCACCGCAACTTTGGCTTCTGTTAAAATGGAACATATTTTGGGTTTCCGTTCCGGTGAATCAAGTGTAATACTGTATCCTTTTCCTCCCTGCATTGGGATATATATACCAAGTTTTGAAGCCAGTTGAGTCGAAAATATGCCTGCACAGAGGACAATCTGATCTGCCTGATACTCTCCTTTATTAGTTTCAACTCCATTAATCATATTTTTTGAGGTAATAAAATCCTTTACTTCAACACCTTTAGATATTTCAACACCTCTTTCTTTCAATTTGTTTTCCAAAGCATCCATAAACATTTCAGGATCCATAAAAGTGTCACCGGGATAGTACACAGCACCTCTTGCATCATACTCAATACCGGTGTCCAGGCTATTAAGTCCTGTAGTATCCAGAATTTGCGTTGAAATACCCAGTTTCTTGGCAAGAAGTGCCGTTTTGAGCTCCTCCTTTTCTGCCTTGATCGTCTTGTAAATCATCATAAGGCCATCAGGCTTGTAGGATATATCCTGACCAAGTTGGGGTATAATCCCGTTGTACAAATACCTGCTTTTTTGGTTGAGATCCCTGAGTAATACTACAGATTCATTTACATGGTGCTTAGTGGAATGCCTGTAAAATTGCCAGCACCATTTAATAAATTCTACATCAATCCTGGGTTTAATATAAAACGGGCTGTCGGACTTAAGCATCCACTTTATTCCCTTCCAAATGATTCCTGGAGCTGCTAACGGGGTAAAATGGCTGGGAACCACCATCCCTGCATTCCCGTAGGATGCATTTGATTTATTAGAACTATTCTCGAGAACAGTAATATCATGACCTGACTGGCTTAAAAACCATGCCGAACAATATCCAATGACGCCTCCTCCAACTATGATTATTTTCATACTTATATTACCTGGAAACCTAATGCATACGGATCATCCTCCTCATCAATGATGATGGTATTAAAGCCGGTAATTTTAGCCCAACCTTCAATTCCTGGAATTACGGCATCATAATCACCTACTTTACAGTAATCTTCAATTGTACCTTTAAAGATGCTCCCTATAATGCTTTCATGAATAAATGCATCCCCTTTTTTCAGTTTATTTTTAGCAGCCCATTGTGCAATTCGTGAAGAAGTACCTGTTCCACATGCTGATCGGTCGATAGCATTATCACCATAAAAAACAGCGTTTCTCGCCGTTGCTTCTTTTGACATAGTGTCGCCATCCCACAAAATATGACTGCAACCATTAATCCTGGGATCATCAGGATGTACAAAATCGTGTTTTTTATTAATTTTTTTACGAATATCACGACTCATTTCTATAATTTCTGAAGCGTTATAAGCCTGGATACCAATAAAATTTTCCTGCTTGTCAATTATTGCATAGAAATTTCCACCATATGCCACATCAAATTTCAGCAGGCCAAGTCTGGAACTTTCTACCTCAAGCCCTTCCGAATGTAAATAAGACGGCACATTTACTATTTTGACACTTTCTACCTTCTCACCATTCATTTTATAAGTGACTGTTACAATTCCAGCAGGAGTCTCAATCCTCAGCTGTCCTTGCTCTTTAGGAGTAATTAATCCTTGCTCAATCATAACGGTAACAGTCCCAATCGTACCATGACCACACATGGGAAGGCATCCACTCGTTTCAATAAACAGGATACCAATATCGTTTTCAGGATCAGAAGGTGGGTAAAGAATACTTCCCGACATCATATCATGCCCCCGGGGCTCGAACATAAGGCCCTTTCGTATCCAGTCGTATTCTTTCAGGAAATGAATACGTTTTTCCATCATACTGTCTCCCTGAAGATCAGGGCCACCCTCTACTACAACGCGTACCGGATTCCCGCAGGTATGGGCATCAATACATTTAAATATTTCTTTAGCCATTTTTTAATTTATCATACACAAGCCGTGCCGCGACCAGGTCTTCAATTGCATGCCCAACAGATTTAAATAAAGTGGTCCTGTTTTTATCTGGTATCACTACTGTTTCTCCTGAACAAAGTCCATAAAGATCTCCCAGAATATCACGTTGGGTTATTATTCCATTTTGAAGGGGTATGGCTAGATCACCTGAATCTGTTGTTGCTCCTTCGATGGTATCAACATAAATATTACTTTTAATAATTACATCATCGTCAGCTTCCCTCATGTCAGGTTTGTAAGATCCAACCAGATCTATATGCTTGGTATTAGTAATCCATTCTCCCCTGATCAATGGCTCATGAGATAAAGTTGCCGTGGATATGATCTGCGAGTTCTTTACCCCCTCCTCCAGATTTTTGGTAGCAGTTACAGCAACCCCTTCAAGATTTATACTTTTGGCAATTTTTTCAGCTTTTGTAAAATCCCTCCCCCAGACCATCACTTTGTTTATGTACCTGACACTACAGTGTGCTTTTATCAATTCGGGTGCAAGTGTACCAGTGCCTGCCATAAGCATCGTTGAAAAGCTCTCATCTGATAAAAATGAAGATGCAAGTGCGGAAGTAGCAGCGGTGCGTATTTTCGTTAGTGAACCGGCATCCATCACCGCCAGGGGTTGCCCATTTTCTCCATCAAAATATAAATACAAACCGTGGATAGATGGTAAATCATATTTACCATTGTCCGGGGATATCGTAACAATTTTAACGCCGGTATCTTTCCCTTCTTCCCACGACGGCATTAAAAGAAGTGTGCTGTCTTTTTTCCCGGGGTTACTGAAGTTATGATGATGGCGTTTAGGTACTTTTAATTTATTTGCAAAGGCTTCTTTTATTGCAGGAATCAGCAATTCATAAGAAAGATGTTTTTCTATTTCTTTCGCACCTACAAACTGCATCAATTCTGTGTTTTAGTCCATTGATTATTATAATTCCTCCAGATACCCAATGGGTTGCTGTCCTGCAATTCTGCCGGCAACAATTCATCGGGCCAGGACTGGTAGGTAAATGGCCGTACAAATCTTTTAATTGCTGAGGTACCAACAGACGTAAATCTGGAATCGATAGTTGCAGGAAAGGGCCCTCCATGGTGCATTGATGGACAAACTTCCACACCTGTAGGCATACCATTAAATATGATTCGGCCTGCCTTTTCTTTAAGTTTTTCAATTACATCTTTAAAATTATCAAGATCCAAAGTGGTGCCCATTACCGAAACGGTTAACTGCCCTTCAAGTTTTTCTACTACTTCATTGAGCTGTTCAGGAGTATTGCAGTTTACAACCAATGAATAGGGTCCGAATACTTCTTCATGCAACCTGGGATTTGAAATAAATTCATTGGCATCAACGGCTGCTACCAAAGGAGATCCACTACCATCTGAAGAATCAGGGCTTTTAGAAATAGTTTTTACTCCACTTTGCGAAATAGCTTCAGATTTTTTTTGTTCATAATTAGATAAAATGCCTTTATTAAGCATTGTGGAAGGCGCAATGGCTGAAATTTCTTCCCCAAGGTACTTTTTAAACGGTTCCGTAAGGATTTCATCCACTCCAATAATAAGCCCCGGATTAGTACAAAACTGGCCTGCCCCAAGAGTAATTGATCCAGCACATGCCCTGGCAATTTCCTGTGGATTATCTTTTAGTGCTCCGGGCAAAAGTATTACCGGGTTGATACTACCCATTTCTGCAAATACCGGTATTGGATCTTTCCTGGAGGCAGCCAGGTCAAGCAATGCCATACCTCCTCCGAATGACCCCGTAAAAGCTACCGCTTTAATCTGCGGGGCCGTTACCAACTGTTGTCCGACAATAAACCCTGAATCCTGAAGATGAGAGAATACGCCATCCGGCATCCCGGTTTCATCGGCAGCTTTAATAATAGCTGATGCAACCAGTTCACTTGTTCCAGGATGACTGTTATGTGCTTTTACAATAACCGAATTACCAGCTGCCAGTGCGGAAGCGGTATCCCCTCCGGCAGTAGAAAAAGCCAAAGGAAAATTGCTTGCTCCAAAAACAACTACCGGTCCAACTGGAATCAGCATTTTTCGAAGATCTGGTTTTGGAACTGGTTCCCTGTCAGGCAGTGCAGTATCAACAGATGCCTCTAACCAACTTCCTTCCCTGAGGAGCTCGGCAAACATTTTCAATTGACCAACTGTTCTGCCCCTTTCTCCAACAATTCTTCCCTCAGGTAATCCTGACTCCTCTACAGCTTTTTGTACTAACTCATCTCCCAGAGAAAGTATCTCTTCAGCAATTCTATCAAGAAAACGCGCCTTGTCATTCCCTGATATTAGACGATACTGTTCAAATGCAGAATCTGCTTTCTGTAATGCTTCATCAACTTCCTTTTGAGAAGCCGGGTAAAACAAATCCGTGGTTTCACTGAAATTTACAGGATTGACTGCCTTAAAAGTATTACTTCCATCAGCTGAAAGTCTGGAACCAATATAGTTTTTGCCTGTTATCATAATTAATAATTAAATGTTAAGGTATTCGGGTAGTGTTGGTCTGGATGATATGGATGTATCAATGATTTGCAGCACTCTTTCACGCTCAGCTCCTGATAACATTAATCGCGGGGCACGTACTGTTTCAGTACCCAATCCGGTTGCTACTTCAGCCAGTTTTATATTCTGTACCAGTTGAGGGCTTATATCAAGCTCTAATAGAGGAATAAACCAGCGATAGATTGCAATTGCCTCTTCAATCCTCCCTGCTTTGGCCAGATTATAAATAGCTACAGTTTCCTTTGGAAATGCACACACAAGTCCGGCTACCCATCCATCAGCACCCATCAGAATACTTTCAAGTGCAAGATTATCAACCCCGCTTAATACTTTGTATCGATCTCCAAACTCAATTTTTAGTCGTGTCAGATAAGTAATATCCCTGGTAGATTCCTTAATTGCCTGAATTGTTGGTATAGAAGCCAGTTCCGTGAACATATCCAATGTTACAAATACCTTATAATCAATCGGATTATTATATATCATTATCGGTAAATCTGTTGCAGCGGCAACTGCTTTGAAATAGACGATAGTCTCTCTTTCATCAGCCTTGTAACGCATCGGGGGTAACAACATAAGCCCATCGGCTCCATTTAAAGCAGCATCTTTTGCAAATTGTATTGCATCTGCAGTAGTTTGTTCTGCTATGTTCAGGATTACAGGAACACGACCGTTGCTTATTTCCTGGGTTTCTTTTAAAATTATTTGCTTTTCTGCAGTTGTGAGGCTACTCGCTTCACCCAGAGTGCCACCCAGAATAATTCCGGAAACGCCAGCATCTATCTGTGCTTCTATATTCTTTTTAAATGCCTCAAGATCAAGCTGGTCTGTGGAATCAAATTTTGTTGTAACTGCAGGATAAATGCCGATCCAATTAATTGTCATATTGCTCTATTTAAATACCCTGCAAAATTAGATTTTGAAACCTAAATATCCTTGTCTTGATTATCCAATATCAATACTATTTTATCATATTTGTAATTATTTTATATATTTTATGATAGTTTAATACAACACATGAAACCCTTATCTTTCCATGTATCCAAACCTCAACAGGAAACTGTAAAAGTAGAAATGGATTTACTTCCCCACTTTTATGACTCTCTGCATTTTCATAACGATAACCAGATTACGCTCATAAAGAAAAGTTTTGGTACACTATACATTGCTGATAAAATCATTCCGTTCGCTGAAGGAGATGTGTTTTTTATTGGAGAAAACCTGGCGCATGTGTTCAGAAATGACCCTTCTTTTTATTTTCCAAAACATTCGAGAACCAGGGCAGAGTCAATTTCAATTTACTTCGAGAATGATTTTTTGGGTGATACATTTTATTACAAACCTGAATTTTTCCAGATAAGGGATTTCATTGCAACCGCAAAAAATGGATTTAAAATAAAAAATGAGCTTAAAAGCTATATCCAGAGAAAAATGCAGCTAATTCCGGGAATGTCGGGAATTGAAAGGGTTATTCAACTTCTGGACATACTTGATAAAATGGCACGATCAAAAGATTTAGAAATGTTGTCCAATATTGGGTTTACAAAGAAAAAAGCAAGTGACAATGCACGAATTGGAGCAGTTCTGGATCATTTGATCAATAACTTTCATACATCCATTTCACTTAAGGAAGTTGCCGCTATTGCTAACCTAAGTGAAACTTCATTTTGCAGGTATTTTAAGCTCCATACCCGGAAAACTTTTTCAACCTACCTATCTGAAGTAAGAATAGGACATGCGTGCAAACTTCTTGTAGAAATGAATTACTCAATTAATCAAATTTGTTTTAAATGTGGTTTTAATAATATCTCAAATTTCAACCGTCAATTCAAATCGATAGTAAAATACACTCCAAAAGAGTATATGATCCGTCAGCGCCTTGCAAGCAACTGACTGCGTCTTCTTTTTGCGGCCAGGGATAGATCTTCAAATACTTTCCCAATTTTATGTAATACATCATAGTACAGCAAGATTAACATGAAGACTGACATTACCCAGATAACGGTAATATTAAACCATTCGGTACTAAAATAATAATTTAGAAAATATTTAGTTGGAGTATAAAATTGCGCACGAAAATCAAACAGGTTTACCGGACGTGGATCAGAAAATATTGGATATTGTTTCTGAATCAATCGATTCTTTGACTCGGTGATCTTTTGAATACTATTTGCATTTTCTACAAAGGATTTAACCCTATCGTTAGTATATGTGTTTCGTAACGCATTGTATGCAGCCTTTTTTTTATCAGTATCGGTCAAGGCTGCAACAATTTTCTCATGCTGGTTTTTCAACCTTGTAAACCGCTTTGCGTACATTTTATCCAGGTCATCAATAAACTTTTTAGTGTTTTTATTTACTTCTCCATCAAAATCTGTCAATGTAAGTTTATCAAGATCATTATAGACCCCCGGGCCAACTTCAGCAACTCTTTCCCGTAACTCATTTTGGAGTATTTTAAAATCCTTTTCAATGGATTTATTAGGTTCCAATTTACCTAAGCCAATATAATTTGAAACGTTGGATAATTTAGTTTTTAATTGTGGTATATAATAGATTCGCCTGAATTCTGTTAGTTTCAGATCCTTATCCAGCTCATAAAAGTTTGACTCGTATTTGTTGTTTTTATATTGATTTACCATTATAGCCTCAAATGCCCAACGGGAAGCCATAATGTCTCCAAACCAGGGAACCTTATCGGTTGTTGCAACAGTAGGATTAAATTTATCAAAACTTATTACCACTCCGCTAAGTAATAGCTGGGGAATTATTAAAAGAGGAATTAAAATATAAATTGTAACAGCTGACTTGAATGCCGAGGAAATATTGAGTCCTGTCACATTTGCAAAACATGACACAGTAAATAAGCTAAACCACAAGCTTGTTGTCATATCCTGTAACTCAAGAACTTGGTTCCCGATAATAACAAAAGTAAAAGTTTGAATAGCAGAAATTAAAAACAAGATACTCACTTTAGCTGTCAGATAACTCAATCTGCTAAGATTTAGGAACGATTCCCGCTTAAGAATTTTCCTGTCACGTAATATCTCTTCGGCACTAACAGTTAATCCCATGAAAATGGATACGATGATTGCCATGAAGAAATAGATGGGAAGGTTTTCATTTTTGTAGAAAATATAATTTGTTCCCCCATCTTCTATCTGTTCGTAGTAACGTATCAGGTAACTTAAAAATAATGCTAATAAAGGAGCTTCAAGAAAAGTAAGTGCCAGGTATTGTTTGTTGGCAAGTTTTGAAAGAACATCTCGTTTTGCAAATATTTGAAATTGCTTTATTTTACCTGGCAAGTTCAGGTTTGAAGTAATCTTTGTTCTTTCTTTTTTAAATTTTGGAACCAGTATTTTTGACACAAAATGTTGGTTCCATTGTATCGGCGAAATCTTTCTTTGATCTGTAAATCTCCCAAATTCATTTACTATCTTATTTTCAATAATATTAAAAACCTGCTCAGCATTTACGTTACCACACTCCATACAAGAGCTCTGATCCTTGTTAAGCATATTTACCATTGTTTTAAAATAAACAACAGCTTCAAGAGGATTTCCATAATAAATTTGGTAGCCACCCACATCCAGGATGATCATACTATCAAACATTTTGAAGATATCTGAAGAAGGTTGGTGAATTACAACAAATATCATTTTGCCACGAAGGGACAACTCCTTCAATAAATCCATAATATTTTCAGAATCCCTTGATGAAAGTCCTGATGTAGGTTCGTCAACAAATAGCACCGTTGGTTCCCGAAGCAGTTCCAGACCTATATTCAGCCGTTTGCGCTGCCCTCCGCTAATGGTTTTGTCCAGCGTGGAACCAACTTTTAGGTCTTTAGTTTCTTGTAAACCCAACACTTTAAGCTTTTGAATAACCAGGCTGTGAAGTTTATTCTCATCAAGGTTACCAAAACACAATTTTGCAGCGTAGTATAGATTTTGATATACAGTGAGATCTTCAATTAAAAAATCATCCTGTGGCACATATCCGATCACTCCTTCAATCTTCTCCATTTCGGAATGTATATCGATTCCATTAATCAAAACCTGACCCTCCGAAGGGATATCTGTACCATTCAATACGCTAAGTAAAGTTGACTTCCCGGAGCCACTCGAACCCATTATTCCAATTAACTTTCCTCCTTTTTCCGAAATATTTATGTTCCTAAGCCCAACATGCCCAGATTTGAATTGATATGAAACATTATCAGCATTAAATGACAATGGAGTTTTGGTAAATTCGTGTAAAAAAATGCTTACTACATCACTATAATAGATTGGTGAAATTTTATTGCCTCTTATAGTGGATCCGGTTGGGAAAATAGAGATTTGACGACTTTTCAGTGGGGCTCCATTTAAAGTGAGTACAGATATTCCCAGGTATTTAACAAAATATGTCTCGTACCCTGAAATTCTCAGAATCACCATGATTCCGGTTAGGTTTTTCGCACTTAAATACTTTATTCCTTTTGTTTTATTCCCTGAACCATCATCAATGATTAATATATTTTTAGATACCAATTCCTCTTCATCAGTTCCACGAACAAATAGCTCAATATCGTGGATATCTGATTGACTGACTTTGATTATTTCGCCGATATAAAAAATAAGATTACTTTGTCGTTCACTAATTTCACCGTCTGCAAGGATTAATTCGATGATTTTTAGTATCAGTATAAGTTTTTGTTGATGTGTAAGTCCCTGGTTAATTTGTTTACCGATTTGAGAAATATGTGCCCAGTCGTCTACAAATTCCAGGGTATCAACATCTGCATCAATACCGTCAACCTGTGGCTTATATTCTTCGAAGTGTTTATCAAAAAGTTGCAGGTAAAAAGGTATTGTCTCCTGGTTTAAATGAAATGAGAGGAATTCTTTTATGTTCTCACGTTCGTCTTCCGTAATTCGCTCCCTTGCAACAATAGAAAACAGATGGATAATTACTTTTAAGAGTTCTTCACTCATTCAACCTTTGAATAATTTTAAAAAAACTAAAATAGCATTAATAAAAACAAAATCACTTATGAAAGATTCCAGGTGTATTAGCAAATATTATAAGGGCCTATCTTATTTTTTTTTACTCCTTTTTTTCGCCAATGCCCTTAGTTTGATAAATTTTCGTTGTTTCTGGATCCCAATTAAATATGCATACGGACGTAATGATTCAATGTTTTCGAAGATAATTTTAATTGTCCCCATCAACGGAACAGATACGAGCATTCCAGGAATACCCCAGACCATTCCACCAAGTACAATACTCAGAATGGTGAAAAACGGATTAATCTGCACACTTCCACCTGTAATATTTGGTGTGAGAATATTATTTTCTGTGAATTGAATAATAACAAAAAGTATCAGGACACCCAGGGCTTTTTCCGGTTCACCTGAGAGTAGCGCGTATGATAGTGGTATTGACGCACCAATCAGCGTTCCAAAATATGGAATTATGTTCATCAGTGCAGATAATATTCCAAACATGATTGCATATTTTAACCCAACAATCATTAAACCAATTGAATTCAGACCAATTAAAATCAGTACTACAATTACAACTCCACCAACATACTTACGGGTAACTTCAGACGAATTAAGGATGATCCTCTTTGTGCGATCATGGTTTTCCTGTGAAGTTAGCATCAGGATGAAATTATGATATTTGTCCCTGTAAAAGGTCATAAAAAAAACGTAAACCGGCATGATTCCAATAGCGAAAATAGCGGAAGTTGTTGAGGCAAATGTTCTGCTGAGCATCCCTGTACTGCCTTCAAGAGTGTTATTAATTGTATCACGTAACCATGTTTTTTGGCTACCGACTGAAATAGATAAAGTATTTTCGATTTTTTGTTGAAAAAAGTTAAGGGTACTCTGGATATTTGCTTTGAAGGAGGGCAAATCAGACAAGAAAAAGGTGAGTTGTGAATAAAGGAAAAAAACCATTCCCCCGATTACCGCCATTCCAAACAAAATGCTGATAACGATAGCGAGTGGCCTGGGTAGTTTCCATTTCTCGAGAATTCTTGAAACAGGAAATAAAAGGTAGCTGAATAGTACCCCTAACAGAATTGGGTACAAAAAATTTCTGCCAACCACAATGATTGTAAATAGTGCAATCAAACCAACCATTGCAATTGTAAATTTTAAAATAAAGGATTTATCCTTTAGCATAGACCAACGGGTAAATATCTGTTTTGATCAAATTTAAGATACAAACCCTGTTAATTCACTATTACATGTTTTGAAATATGAAATTTTGTAACTATTCAGGAGACCAAATGGTATTAATGATTCATTTATGGATGTAAATATGCCACAAAGGCAGAAAGACTCTAAGAATCACTAAAGTTTTCTTTGTGCTGACTTTGTGCTTTTGTGTCTTAGTGGCTAAAACCGCACTTTAAATACTTTGTTTTAGTCAAAATAGGGCTGAGTAGTTACGATATTTTTTATTCTGTTCTAAGAATCTTAGCTGGATTTGTCGAAATAGCTTTTAAAG